>CAJXJM010000343.1 GCA_913054205.1 uncultured Rhodospirillaceae bacterium | reverse complement strand
AATGCATCTAAATTTGATTGGCATGAAGTCCCGGTTGATAACTATATCGGAAATCGGCTCGTGCGGCATGGTTGGGGTGCGTCCTATGGCAAGGCGGCCTATCCGGGATTGTTTCGAAAGGGTGCCAAAATATGGGGAAAGCAGCGGGTTCACCCAAGTCTTATTTGGCACGGACAAAAAGGCGCAATGCTGACCCATCGCATCAATCACTACGTTGATCGAAATATCTCAGACATGATCAAACGCCTGGATTCCTATAGCTCGGCGCGGGCCAAGGATTTGAAAGAAAGCGGTGATATTGGGTCAATGGCCAACAATGTCCGGCGTTTTTTCTCACGCTTTATCAAATGTTATATATTTCGCAAAGGCTATAAAGAGGGCGGCTATGGCTTGCTGATTGCCTTGTTCGCCGGTCTCTATCCGCTGATATCTCATATCAAGGCAAAGGTCGAGTTGAACTGATGGCGCGGATAGTCCTCGCGGATGATGGCATTGAATTTGACGGCGAGAGCCCGCGCAAAGGCCCGCTTGGTGGCGTGGAGAGCTCCATCGTTAATTTGATGGTTGAACTTGCAGGACGCGGCCATGAGGTCTTCGTCCGCAACATGTGCGCCGAAGCCAAAGTAATCGACGGTGTTGATTGGGCGCCGTTATCAAACGGTTTGCCGGAAGTCGCTGATCTTTATATTGCCAACCGGGGTGACAAGCTTATCCGTTTGATGCCCAAGGCAAAACGAACAATATTTTGGACCCATAACCCAGCGCAGTATCTTTTAAAATGGCGCTATCTGTCCAAGCTATGGCAAGTGAAGCCGGCGATAATCTTTATCGGCGACTATCACGCGACGACCTATCCGGTTTGGGCGCCAGGTGGTGAACGGATCGTCATCCCTTATGGTATTGCGGATGAATTCCGAAAATTCTCACCCTTAGATGAACTGCCGCCGCGCCGTGCCATTTTTACATCGAACCCATTACGATCACTCGATTGGCTTTTGCAAATTTGGACCAGAGAAATTTATCCGAATGCTCAAGACGCCGAGTTACATTTATTTTCAGGATCACAGACCTATGGCTCCGCCGGGGCGGCGAAGGCTTCTGAGATGGAAGCAGTTTTGGAAAAAGCGCGAGGACTTTCTGATCATGGCGTCGTGCTTCGCGGCCCAGTGCCAAAGTCAGAACTCATTCAGGAGTTTCGTAAAGCGCGCGCTATGCTATATAAGGGCGATCTCAATGAGACATTCTGTCTGGCAGTGGGCGAAGCGCAAGCCTCTGGAGTGCCGGCAGTTGTTCAGAAATTGGGCTCGGTGGTAGAAAGAGTGAAAGATTCGAAAACCGGATATATTGCGGAAAATGATGAGGAATTTGCCAGTTCGGCCGTAAAACTTCTAAACGACGATGACGTGTGGCGGGATCAGCATAAGGCTGCTATCGAAACACAAGGCGCGTGGGGATGGAAGCAGGCGGCAATGGCATTTGAGGAGTTAATACCAGAATGAGAGTTCTGCAAGTTATGGCAGGGGCGGAATATGGTGGGGCAGAAGAGTTTTTCACCCGCCTTACGATCGCCCTCCATAAAACCAGTATTGAACAGCGCGTCGTCATCCGCCGCAACGAAGCGCGTGCCAAACGACTGGTAGAGGGTGGCGTTGAACCGCATCAATTGAGGTTTGGTGGCAGACTCGATTTTGCAACGCCTTGGTCGTTGAAGCGTCAAATCAGCGATTTCAAACCAGATATCGTAATGAGCTGGATGAACCGTGCGACGACGATGTGTCCTGCCAAAGGAGACTTCGTTCATATTGGCCGCTTGGGTGGTTATTATAATATGAAATATTATCGCAACTGCGATCACCTGATAGCCAATACCGAAGACATCGCAAGTTATTTAACAAACAATGGCTGGGCGACTGAAAAAGTGCATTACTTGCCGAATTTTGTGGGCGCCAAACGCACGGCACCCGTCGATCGGAAAATCTATTACACCCCTCATAATGCGCCTTTATTACTGGCCATGGGTCGCTTACACGAAAACAAAGCCTTCGATGTGTTATTGGAGGCGGTTTCCCGGGTGCCAAATTGTTATCTCTGGTTGGCTGGTGAAGGGCCATTGCGTAAGGATTTGGAGCAATATGCAGAAAAATTGGGCATCAAACCCCGAGTTCGTTTCCTCGGTTGGCGAGATGACCCCGAAGCCTTATTCGGTGCGGCTGATTTGTTTATATGTCCATCTCGCCATGAACCGTTGGGCAATGTCGTAATTGAATCTTGGGCGCATGGTGTGCCGGTCATCGCCGCAGATAGTATGGGTCCCGGCACGTTGATTACGCAAGGTGACACCGGTGTGCTGTTTCCAATCGATGATGTGAAAATCTTAGCTGGCTGCATTAAGAGATTGATCCAAGAGCCAAGCTTGGCCAAAGAGCTATCCGACAATGCAACATTGGAGTTTGAAGAAAGATTTACCGAGGACATTATTGTCGCCGAATATCTAGAATTCTTTGAGCGGATGATCGGCTAATGTGTGGTCTCGCTGGCATCTTGCTGCAAGATGGGAAGCCAGACAAAGCGGTAATAGATGCTCTTGCGAATGCGTTGGCTCATCGCGGTCCGGATGGCAGCGGCGCGTTTGCCTCTCAAGATATAGAAGTTATCCATACGCGTTTATCAATCATCGATTTAGAGACAGGCGATCAACCGATCCAGGATAAGCACGGTGCGGTGATCGTCGCTAATGGTGAGATTTACAACTATCTCGAACTGCGCGAAGCCTTGGGCAAGCAAAATTTTCAAACCAAATCAGATTGCGAGCCGCCGCTTTTGCTCTACGAATTAGAAGGAACGGCGTTCACACAATCGCTGCGTGGTATGTATGGCATTGCGATCGTCGATCCTCACAATCAACATATTCATTTAGCGCGCGATCCTTACGGCATTAAACCGCTTTATTATACCGAGTTCGAGGGCGGCATAGCTTTTGCATCCGAAGCCGGCGCGCTGCTGGATGCAGGCCTTGCTCCCAGAAATCTAAATACCGGAAAACGCCAAGAATTGTTGCAACTGCAATTCACCACCGGCGTTGAAACTATTTTCGAAAACATCAAACGTGTGGCACCCGGTGAAACGCTGACACTGAAGAGTGGGCGCATCACCCATCACCTGCACCACCGACCCTTGCCGAAAGGCGGGCCTGAGAATTGGACCGAGAAAGAAGCTCTGGAGAAATTGGATGAAGCTTTGATGGACAGCGTAATGGTGCATCAACGATCAGATGTCCCTTATGGCATGTTCCTGTCGGGCGGCGTAGATAGTTCGGTCGTGCTCGCTTGCATGCGAGATTTAAACGAGCAGCCTGTAGAGGCCTTTACGGCTGGGTTTTCCGGCACCGGTGTTGCGGATGAGCGTGATCACGCTCAAACCGTCGCCAATGCTGCCGGCGCAAATTTTCACGGTATCGAATTCTCCGAACAAGATTTATGGGCGTTA
>CAJXJM010000342.1 GCA_913054205.1 uncultured Rhodospirillaceae bacterium | reverse complement strand
ACCGTGATGTAAAAATTAAAGTCTCTTCGAAAAGTTTTTCAAAGCATCCGGTCCTTAGAGAAGAATTGCTCAAAGAATTTCCAAACGCAGAGTTCAACGAAGATAACGTTGAATTTAGCGCTGATACATTTGCTGAGTATGTGGGTGATGCAGAGGGCGTTGTGGTCGGGCTGGAGCCGGTCATTGATCCTGTATTGTCCAAATGCCCCAATTTGCAAATTGCCGCTAAGTTTGGCGTTGGCCTCGACAATGTCGATCAGGCAGCCGCGGATAATCACAATGTTAAAATCGGCTGGACCGGCGGTGTCAACCGTCGCTGTGTGGCTGAGATGACCTTGTGTTTTATGCTTGGGCTTTCTCGTCACGTGCTTTTCTCTGCGCGTAATCTAGTTGCTCACAATGACTGGATCAAAAATGGCGGTTTTGATCTCTCGGGCAGAACCGTTGGCATAATCGGGGTGGGCTTCATCGGCAAGGACCTGGTCGACCTATTAAAGCCATTTGGCTGTAAGGTATTGGTCAACGATATCATCGATCAATCGGATTATTATCAGGTGAATGATTTGGTGGAATGCAGCAAAGAAGAGATTTATGCTGACGCTGATATTGTCACTGTGCACACGCCTTTGGATGATACAACGCGCGGGCTCTTCAATATGGATGTCTTTAAGCAGATGAAAGACAGTGCCTATTTTATCAATTGCGCACGCGGTGGTTTGGTTAATCAATCTGATTTAAAACTGGCGTTGATCAATTGTGATATTGCCGGAGCGGCGATAGATGTGTTTGAATCTGAGCCGAGCGATGATCGGGAGCTTATAGAACTCCCCAATTTGGTCTCAACGCCGCATACAGGCGGATCATCCAATGAGGCTATCCTCGCGATGGGGCGGAGCGCGATACATCATTTGGTTACTCATTTTGGGGGGCAATAGCATGAAAGTCCTAGTTTTTGGAATGTGGATAAAAAATTTAAAAGGTATTTCAATTTCATCAATCATAAAATAAATACTACCCAAATCTATCTCCTCAATCATAACTTTGATTTAGATCAAGGAGAGCCTTGAAAAACCCCCTATAAATGTCTTTGTTAATAACCATAAATTATGTTTGATAATGATTTGCATTTGCAAAACTTATTGTTTATATAGTTGTTAATAATAATTCGCATTCGCATTAACAATTTGAAAGTTAGCAAAGATCAATGACTAGAGTAAATACCAAAATAAACCGGGTTCTCCATGGTACTATCGCGCTTGGATCCCTTGCAGTGACAACTATTTCGGACATTCCGGCCGCAAAGGCAGCAGAGGTCGTAAATCTATATTCCTATCGTCAGCCGTTTCTGATTAAACCGTTTCTTGACGTGTTCACCAAAAAGACCGGCATTAAGGTCAATGTCGTCTTTGCCAAAAAGGGCATGTTACAGCGGCTTAAGGCAGAGGGGCGGAACACGCCCGCAGATGCCGTTTTGACAGTTGATATCAGTCGTCTCAGCGCTCTCGCAAATGCGGAATTGTTGCAGCCGATAAAATCCAAAGTGTTAGAGAAAAATATTCCGGCGCAATACCGCCATCCCGATGGGATATGGTTTGGCCTGACGACGCGCGCTCGGATTGTTTATGCCCACAAAACGCGGGTTAAGCCAGGCGAAGTGGCATCTTACGAAGATTTGGCCAAACCCCACATGAAAGGGCGCATTTGTACCCGGTCCGGCAAACACGCGTATAATCTGTCCTTGCTTGCATCGATCATCGCTGCCAAAGGGGAGAAGGCAGCAACAGATTGGGCGAGGGGCGTTAAAGCTAATCTCGCGCGCCGGCCTCAAGGTAATGACCGCGCACAGGTCAAAGCCATTAAAGAGGGCGTCTGTGATGTTTCACTTGGCAATACCTATTATATGGGTGCCATGGCGACAAATGAGAAAAAGCCTGTGCAAAAAACTTGGGCAGCGGCGGTCAATGTCATCTTTCCAGGTCAAAATGAAAGGGGCACGCATGTCAATATAAGCGGCGCTGCCGTCACCGAGCACGCTAAGAACAAAGCCAACGCCATCAAGTTGCTCGAATTTCTCAGTGAGAATTTTGCTCAGAAAATGTATGCCGAGCAGAATTTCGAATATCCTGTAAAAGCAGGGGTCGAATGGCATCCGCTTGTCGCGTCCTGGGGTAAATTTAAAGCTGACACGATTAATTTAAATGAAATCTCAAAATATCGCGCTACAGCAGCGAAAATTATGGACCGGGTCGATTTTGATGGGTAAGGTCCGCCCCTGTTAAGAATTGGAGCCGTTTCCAGTGAATTTCTGGGACGGCTTCATTCTGTTTATTGAGTTTGTAAGTACATGAACGTTAGCCAGGCCGCTGCAACTATTGGACAATCAACTCGCGTTGGGTTACGTCCGCTTATCGACGGTTGGACAATCTCGTCGATCTTAGTCGCGGCACTGGTGGCGATTCCCATCGTTACGGTTATCGGCTTGGCCTTTTCGCCGGAAGAAAATATCTGGCCGCATTTAGCATCTACTGTCTTACCCCGATATGTAACAACGACATTGGCGCTGATGGTCGGCGTTGGTATCGGCACGCTTTTTATCGGTGTCGGTACCGCGTGGATCGTTACCACTTGTAGCTTTCCGGGCAGAAAAATATTTGAATGGGCGCTTCTTTTACCGCTTGCTATTCCCGCATACGTTATCGCTTTTTTGTACACTGACATTCTTGAATTTGCAGGCCCGATCCAGGGTGCCTTGAGAGAACTGTTTGGCTGGGTCACCCCCAAAGACTATTGGTTTCCTGAGATCCGTTCGCTCGGCGGCGCAATCATAATGATGACGCTGGTGCTTTACCCTTATGTTTACATGCTGGCACGGGCAGCATTTCTTGAGCAATCCCTGGGCGTGCTGGAAGTCAGCCGCACTCTCGGCCGTGGGCCATGGCACGCTTTTTTTGACGTGGCGCTTCCGTTGGCAAGACCCGCCATTGTTATCGGTGTGTCACTGGTAATGATGGAGACGCTGAATGATTTTGGTACCGTTGATTTTTTTGCTGTCGGAACGCTCACGCTTGGTGTTTTTGATGTCTGGATGAATATGAACAATGTTGGCGGCGCGGCGCAAATAGCGGTGTTGATGCTGGTTTTTGTTTTGTTGCTCATTGGCGCAGAACGATTTGCCCGTCGCAAGCAACGTTTTCATCATACCACGACTCGCCATAAAAATTTACCGCGGAGAGAAGTTCGAGGCTGGTTCAAATTCGGTGCCTTTTTATCTTGTATGCTGCCTTTGCTAATGGGGTTTCTGTTCCCTGTCGCGCTTCTGATCAACGGCGCGTTAGGGCATTTCGAAGATGCCCTTGGGAGTGGTTTTTTGGCGACCGCGGGCAATAGTCTCATGCTGTCGGGTCTGGCCGCTGTTTGCGCATTGGCGGTTGGCGTTTTGTTGGCTTATGGGCTTAGGCTTCGGGGCGGAAATTTTCTCAATGCTATCA
>CAJXJM010000341.1 GCA_913054205.1 uncultured Rhodospirillaceae bacterium | reverse complement strand
CTCGTAGCTGAATGTACCGCCGCTATAAAGCCCGCGAACGTATTTTTGACTATCAGACAGCGTCTGGGCAATTTTTTTGATTTCAGCAGGTTTAACCGAATGGCGCGGCAATGGGCCAGAGGAAGGTGTATCTTCTTTGGATAATTGCGCGGCGGTGTGGGCGGCTTCTTCCAAGGTCTCCACCGGATAGATGTTTTTGCCCTTGAGTGTTGCTAAATCAGCGCCCAAAAAATTGACGACGACAGGTTTTCCGCATGTGCTCGCTTCTGCCAGAACTTTCTCGGCGATTTCTGAAGATGGTGGTTTGGAAACCAATACTATTACTTTGGTATCGCTGTCTTGGCTAAGCGTCAGGATACCTTTTAGCATGGAGAGCCCACCGATTTTTGCGTTGAGATCACGGCCGCCTGTGCCGATGGCCTGCGAAATGCCCGCGCCCAATTGATCCACGAGGCAAGAGACTTGTTGGAGACCTGTGCCGGAAGCTGCAACAATGCCGATGTCGCCTTTCGCAACAACATTGGCAAATCCAAGCGGCACACCGTTGAGAATGGCCGTGCCGCAATCCGGTCCCATCACCAGTTTATCCAGATCTATCGCTAATTCTTTGAGCGCGCGTTCATCCTCAAAAGATACATTGTCACTGAAGATCATGACATCAAGACCGAGTTGTAGAGCTTTTTTGGCTTCTGCCCCGGCGTATTCACCTGGGCAGGATATCAACGCCAATTGAGCCTCTGGGAATTCATCCAGCGCCATTTCGATACTTTGAGGCGCAAGCGCTGCTGCGTTTCCATTGGACGTTGTCGAAGGCGCTTCGTTGAGTTTCTCCTCGGCCTGATCGAAAGCGACAGCAATCGATTTGTCATCATCGCCCTGAATGGCAATAAGCAGATCGTTCGGTGCGGGCTCTATCGCTTTTTTAATTAATCCCGCTTCAAGCAAAAGTTCAATATTGGCTGCCGTTGCCATGATGGCAGAGGCCTGAATAACGCCGGGAAGATCGCACAACTTCGATGAAATTTGCATAAGAGCTACAGAGTCGCGGTAAATATTGGGCAGAATTTTTTGTTGGCTTTTCATTTTGGTTAGGCGGCTCTTATTTGGTTTGGGGTCATATTTAAGGAGTGGTTCTCAACGCGTGCAACGCCCATAACCACGCCCAATGTCATTGCGGCGCCGGAACTGCTGCCAACGGAATTTAATTTTCGCATAGCGCTTTCAATGTCGCCGTTGCCATAGAGCGCTGCCATCACATCGATAATCGGTTTAATAAAATAACCGAGTGTTGCATCACTGAGCATTTGTCGGCTGATATCGTTGGTTAAGGGCACATATTTGGTCACTTCAGCTGCCATAGTACGGCCAAATGGGTGGCTTGGTGCCACCAACATCGGTGCCGCAAGCAGGCCAACAAGGAAATCATCACCTTCCGGCGTGAGGCCAGGACCCCTACCGATGAAATTGCGCACAGATATTTCTGGGTCAAAATCCAAAAATTCTGAGTTTGTGTTTTCTAATAAATTAGCCAGTAGAATTTCTGAGGGAGGCGAATTCGGCTCCAACTCGGGCGTCCAAACCGAGGCGCATCTGAGATCGATTTTCAATTTTCTTTCCGCAAATCTTACAATACCACCACGGCAATAGACTTTTTCGCCGCCCTGCAATTTTTTGTTAAACCGGAAATCATCAGGTGTTTTGCAGATTATCCCACGCGGCATACCGAAATAGTTGGACATCGCGCAGGTTATCAAACTGCGATCTAAAAGCTGGATATTTAAAGTTTGATTGTAGACGCCACTGACCATTCCTTCAATATTCGAAAGGTTTAATAGAGGGCCAATGGAATATGCGGCGAAAGACGTCATGGATATTCTCTATTGATTGAAGGAGCGCCTAAACCGACCCTGAAATACATCAGGGTCGGTCTCGACATACCATTCTAGCAAAGTTCTACCTTATGAGTCTTGTGGAGCAGACTCCATTTTTTCAAAGCCAAAGCAAATTGCCGCCATGATTACATAACTAAGCGCAATCATCGGCGAGACTGCCATGCCAACCGCTGGGCCGTGGATAAACCCGAAGAATGCGAGGACCGCACCTATGAGGCAGAAAGCGGCTGCACCATTTGGTTTACGGTCGATCAACATGACAACAATGCCGCCAAAGATCAGGCCAGTGATAATCGCACCGCCGCCAAGAGCTTCGAGACCTTTATAAAGCACGCCGTTCTGCGCGAGCTTGTCCAGGCCGACAGCGCCGGCGTTGGTTCCGGCAGCACCCAATGCGCCATCGATCAATGTTTTTGCCCAAGCGGCCAAATGCGGGATAAAGGCAAAGATCACGGCAGGTGCATGGTTGGAAGGCGTTGCCTGGAAAGCCTGCGCCCCGATCAGAGCACCGATATAGAGCAAGATCGGTATGATCGCGACAACCGGAATAAGATCGAGCAACAACGAAACAATGCCCAGCCACGTCAGCGCTAAGACCATCGCACCTGTGGCAATCGAATAGCCGATTTTACCGCCGATAGATTTCCAGCCAGGATGACCGATGTAAACAGCGTTGGCGAATGGGCTACCCAACAACGTGCCGATGAGGCTGATGCTACCTTCTGCCATGAGAGTTTCTTTGACGCTGTATTCATCGCCCGCTGCCGCAGCACTTTCGACGTTGTCCATGGCTTCGATAAAGTCATACACACCAAACGGAATGGCGGTTACGACAATGAAAGCTAAGAACTCGAAACCCGAGAATACGTGATCAAACGCCGGTAGCGGAATGGAAAAGCCAATGTTGCCCATAGAATTTTGGACAGATGCCGGATCCATACCGCCAAATCCCCAGCCAAATGCATAGCTGAGCCAAGCGAGAACGGTGCCGACGATAATGGCTACTAGGCCGCCAGGAGCATTGCCTGGGAACCTCACGCCGCCATACCAAGCGCCCAAAATGATGATCAAAGAGACAAGGCCAATGATCGGCGTCTCAAAAATTTCCATCGCAGGTCTCAGCGAAATAAAGGTAATGGAGATACCGGCGAGCGTACCCAAAAGGGCAGCGCGCGGTGTCAGGCGTCTGATGGTCGGCGCGATGAAAGCACCTGCAAACAGCACAATTCCTTCAATGAACACCCAAGCCAAACCGGCTTCCCACGCTTTGATCGGATCTTTGGTCTGAATTGCGATCGGCAACATAATAATGAAAACGACGATAAACATGTGCGGCACACTTGGACCTGATGGCAAGGCTGTGACATCCGAGCGCCCGGTTTTTTCCGCCAGTCTTTTTGCCATCAAGGCATAATAAATATTGCCAAGAAAGAGCATCAAGCCGACAGCCGGTAAAATGGTGCCGAACAAAATGGCGTCTGGAATTTTAATAACAAATTTTAGAAGTCCGGTTAGAACCAACAAGTTCACCAGAACATTGGTGCCCAGCCCGAAAAAGGCGTTTAGGTCACCCGTCGTCCATAACGATGTTTTACTA
>CAJXJM010000340.1 GCA_913054205.1 uncultured Rhodospirillaceae bacterium | reverse complement strand
AGCCAGCGCACTGTGCGGACGTGAATTACAGAATTTGAAGACCAGCCAGCCCACCGGGACTGCTTCCCCTCCACCGCTGTTTTTATTGGTTAATTGAATAGTGTCAAACACGGATTGTTATTTTGTGCTCACAATCGGGACAGTCGCAATCGCCGTTGCGCCATTGTCTTCATAGGTCAGGCTGTCAAAGCTGATCTTATTTGCCAAAGCAATACCGCGGCCATGGAGATCACGGGCGCGATCTGGTTCTAAATCGATATAATTCTGCCATTCAAACCCCCCTCCCTCATCGCTTATTCGAAACTCCAATTTTTCATCTGGCTTTAGTACCGTCACACTTACCTTCTTATCTTTATGTTCAGATACACCGAGAAGCCGGTCAATCTCACTTTCCCAATTTTGGGCATCGATTAATTCGGTCTTGCGACCATAGTCAATTGCCAAATTGCCGTGCTCGATGGCGTTCATCATCAACTCTCCGAGACCAATCACCACGGCTTCCGGATTTGGGCACATTAATGCCAGAAATGTCGCCAAGTGATGGGCGCTCGACGGGTCCTTAAATTCGAACGAGCCAAATTCCATGAGAGAAATGGCACTGGAATTTTTTGAAACCTCTTCTTGAAGCAAACGATGGCGCTTTCGATCATCTAGAGCGGCCTTCACGATCGACAGCATCACCTCTGCTTTAAAAGGTTTGATTAGGTAGTAATAGGCTCCGGCCTCAATGCCTTCAACAATATCTTCATTTCTATCTGCCGCCGTTTGCATAACAACCGGTATATGAGAAAAGGCCGCATCGGATTTCACTTCTTTAAGGACTTCAATGCCATTGAGGCCCGGCATTTGCCGATCAAGCAAAATCAAATCAACCGGAATATCACCAGATTGCAAAATTTCTAGGCCACGCATCCCGTTTTCAGCCTCAACGGTTTCATAGCCTTCCGACGTCAGAGATATGCCAAGAAAGTTCCGAAAAACGTCTTCATCCTCAACGATCAAAATTGTTTGTTTTGTCATTGCATCCTCGAAACCAACTGCATTTATTTGGAATTTATTAATTGTCAAAATGTTATCACATATAGACATGGGGAATGGTAATCTAGAACGCTACTATTTGTTACCGAAAATTCGACCATTTTTCTCTGGAATACTGTTTGTTTATAAGCTTTTTAATGTGGTAGTGAACCGGCAAGATTAATCCAGCCTAATTTGGAACCATCGAACAATGTCACGATTAGATTCACATGAAAATTTTGCCCGCAAGGAGGATGTAAAAAGCGGCTCCAACAGATCATTCGGCCTGGTGTTCGCCGCACTGTTTGTGATCGTGGGGTTATGGCCATTAATCAACGCAGAGCCTGTCCGAATTTGGTTCCTCGTTTTCGCAGCCCTACTCGCTGTTATTGCCTTTACCGCACCGAAGCTGTTAGGGCCGCTAAACCGAGTTTGGTTTCTATTCGGTCTACTTCTCCAAAAGATTGTCAGCCCGATCATCATGGCGCTGCTGTTTTTTACAACGGTCACGCCAATCGCGCTGATTATGAGGGCTTTAGGAAAACGTCCACTTCCATTGGAGTTTGACCCAAAATCTGAAAGCTATTGGATTGAGCGCGAACCACCCGGACCTGAACCGGAAACCATGACCAGACAATTTTAGATATTTAGGAATTATATTAATGGGATTTATTCTCGAACTTTGGACTTTTTTGAGAATTCGCAAAAAATTCTGGCTATTGCCGATCATTGTCATGATGGCAGTATTTGGCGGCTTAATTGTATTGAGCCAAGGCTCGGCCGTCGCACCTTTCCTTTACACGATTTTCTAGCGAGACAATTGATTTGCGCATCCTAGGCATCTCAGCATTTTATCACGATAGCGCGGCGGCTTTGATCGACGACGGCGATATAATCGCAGCCGCGCAAGAAGAGCGCTTCACTCGTGCCAAACATGACGAACGCTTTCCTGAAAATGCCATTTCATATTGCCTTGAAGCTAGCGAAATCGACATGAGCGAGATTGATTTTGTCGCGTTTTATGACAAACCGTTCTTGAAATTTGAGCGTCTTCTTGAAACCTATGTTTCTTTTGCGCCGAAAGGTTTCCAGTCTTTTCGCATGGCGATTCCCATTTGGTTGCGCGAAAAACTGTTTCAAAAAGATCTCCTAAGGAAGGAATTTAAAAAATTCGACCCTGACTTCGATTGGCAAAACAAACTTCTCTTTGCCGAGCACCACCAAAGCCATGCGGCGAGCGCCTTCTATCCGTCGCCATTTGAAGAGGCCGTTGTGCTGACGATGGATGGTGTCGGCGAATGGGCGACAACGTCGGTCGCGATCGGCTCCGGCAACAATCTTAATGTCACCAAAGAGCTCCACTTTCCCCATTCCTTGGGCTTGCTGTATTCAGCCTTCACCTATTACACCGGCTTTAAAGTAAATTCCGGCGAATACAAAGTGATGGGTCTTGCTCCTTATGGCGAGCCAAAATATGTCCAGACAATCCTCGATAATCTTATAGATATAAAGGAAGACGGCTCGTTTCGCCTGGATCAATCCTACTTTGATTATTGCACGGGTCTACGTATGACCAATGCTAAGTTTGATGATTTGTTTGGAGGACCACCAACAAAATCCGAAGCATGGCTCGGTGAAAAAGAGATGGACCTGGCTGCGTCTATCCAGGCCGTAACGGAAGAAGTTGTTCTCCGCCTGACCCGCGCGCTCGCCAAGGAAACCGGCGCCAAAAATCTTTGCCTCGCTGGCGGCGTTGCGCTCAATTGCGTTGCAAACGGAAAAGTCCTTCGTGATGGTGCCTTCGAAAATATTTGGATACAGCCTGCCGCCGGCGATGCGGGCGGTGCCCTGGGCGCTGCATTATGCGCTTATCATCATTTTCAAGATCAGCCGCGCCAATCCCTTGGAGATCAAGCCGATCACATGAAAGGCGCCTTTCTCGGACCAGAATTTACAGATGGCGATATCCAAACACGCCTGACAGCAGCCGGCGCTAAATTTGAAACTTTCGACGAGGCGACGGTTATTGAGAAAACCGCTCAAGCTTTGGTCGACAATAAAGCCATTGGCTGGTTCCAGGGGCGGATGGAGTTTGGCCCACGTGCTCTCGGCGGGCGGTCGATCTTAGGTGATCCTCGTTCACCTGAAATGCAAAAGACGCTCAATCTTAAAATTAAATACCGCGAAAGCTTTCGTCCCTTTGCGCCTTCGGTTCGCCTGGAAGACGTTTCAGATTGGTTCGAATTGGATGGTGCTAGTCCTTACATGTTGCTGGTCGCAGATGTCGCCAAAAATCGCCAAAAGAAAATGACGGAAGAGCAAAGCGCGCTTTTTGGTATTGAAAGGCTCAACATTGTTCGCTCAGAAATTCCGGCCGTTACCCATGTCGACTATTCCGCGCGTGTGCAGACGGTGAGCGAAGATACCAACCCCAAATACCATGCCCTACTCACCAAGTTTAATGAGTTAACAGGC
>CAJXJM010000339.1 GCA_913054205.1 uncultured Rhodospirillaceae bacterium | reverse complement strand
GCGAAGGTGGCCGAACCGTTGGTGCCGGTGTCGTCGCTGAAATTATCGAATAAGACATAGGGGTATAGCTCAGTTGGTAGAGCGGCGGTCTCCAAAACCGCAGGTCGCGGGTTCGAACCCTGCTGCCCCTGCCAGTTTCTGAGAAGTACGGCACTAATGAGAGTAACAAGAGAAACGGAATTAAACAGCAAGAATGGCTAAAATAAGTCCTTTACAGTTTTTGCAGCAGGTACGCCAAGAGACCTCCAAAGTCACCTGGCCGACGCGCAAAGAAACCATGATTTCCACTGTGATGGTGTTTGTTATGGTGATCATTGCGGCGCTGTTTTTCTTTGCTGTTGATCAGGTTCTGTCTGCGGGTGTGAAGCTCGTATTCGGATTGGGGGGCTAACAACATGGCTCACCGCTGGTACGTTATTCATGTTTACTCTGGCTTTGAACGTAAAGTCGCAGACTCTATTGAAGAGCAGGCGCGTCAATCCCATCTCGCAGATGAGATTGAACAAGTTCTGGTGCCAATGGAAGAAGTTGTTGAGATGCGCCGCGGCGAAAAAGTAAATGCTGAGCGTAAATTTTTCCCAGGTTACGTCCTGGTGAATATGGATATGTCCGACGAAAGTTGGCACTTGGTCATGAATACGCCGAAGGTTACCGGCTTTTTGGGATCGCGCGGTCGTCCAACGCCGATCACCAAAGCTGAAGCCGACAGGATTATTCACCAAGTTGAAGAAGGAATTGAGCGTCCGAAGCCATCCATTACCTTTGATATTGGCGAGCAAGTCCGTGTGAGTGACGGACCTTTTGCTTCCTTCAATGGCATGGTTGAAGACGTGGATGAGGAAAAAGCACGGCTTAAAGTTTCGGTTTCGATCTTTGGTCGGTCAACGCCTGTGGAGTTGGAATACTCTCAGGTTGAGAAATTATAGGAATTTGCGACATCAATTGTCGCTAACCCGTGCGGGAGGCTAGCCATAGCCGCACCGCGCGACCCAGTTGGTTCTAACATGGTGTTAGGTCCAATAAACTTTAGAACCTGTTGGCCCTTTTTGGGGACAACTTAATTTTATAACTGAGGTATGAAATGGCAAAAAAAATTGACAGCTACATTAAGCTTCATATTCCCGCGGGGCAGGCAAATCCGTCTCCGCCCGTTGGTCCGGCTTTAGGTCAAGCTGGTTTGAATATTATGGAGTTCTGCAAATCATTTAACGCAAAGACCCAAAACCTGGAACAGGGTATGCCTATTCCAGTGAAAATTACGGTCTATGCTGATAAGACGTTCACGTTTGAGCAAAAATCAGCACCGGCGAGCTACTATATTAAGAAGGCAGCGCGTTTGGGGAAAGGTTCAGGAACACCCGGTCTCGAAACCGTCGGGTCCGTTTCGATGGCTCAATTGCGCGAAATTGCAGAGCATAAAAAAGAAGATTTAAACGCCAATGATGTCGACGCCGCTTGCAAAATTTTAGCAGGCTCCGCGCGTTCGATGGGCATCACCGTGGAGGGTCAATAAAATGGCTAATCGCGGAAAACGTTTAAACAGCGCTTATGAATCTTTCGACAAGTTGGCTGATCATGCGGTTGGCGATGCGGTCAAAATCATTCTTGATGCAATGAAAACCAAATTCGACGAAACCGTCGAAGTCGCCATCAACTTAGGTGTTGATCCACGTCATGCAGATCAAATGGTTCGCGGTGTGGTTTCCCTGCCAAACGGCACAGGTAAATCTGTAACCGTTGCGGTCTTTGCTAAAGAAGATAAGGCCGAGGAAGCAAAAGCAGCTGGCGCAGAATTTGTCGGTGCTGAAGATTTGGCGGAGCAAATTCAAAAAGGTGAAATTGAGTTTGATCGCTGTATCGCAACGCCGGACATGATGGCAATTGTCGGACGGCTCGGTAAAATATTGGGGCCCAAAGGCCTGATGCCAAACCCGAAACTCGGCACGGTTACGCCAAATGTTGGTGATGCAGTTAAATCTGTCAAAGGCGGCGAAATAGAATTTAGAGTCGAAAAAGCCGGCATCATTCATGCCGGTGTCGGCAAAACAAGTTTCTCTCAGGAAGCTCTGGTTGAAAATGTGAACGCGTTTGTGGGCGCTATTGTTGCAGCGAAACCCACTGGTTCCAAAGGAACTTATGTAAAACGTGTGACATTGACGTCGACCATGGGACCTGGTGTGAGATTGGATACATCAAATCTGTCTGGCTAAGGCCGATCAGATTAAATAGGAATTTCTGTTGTCTGTTTTGGCAGCAGATTAGGAGAGGCTGAAAATATTTCAACCTTTCTGACCTGTCCGAGACTGCAGGTGTTGTCGAATTTGGCGACATAATAATTAAGTAGCCTGCATAGATGGTGATGAGACATTTTTCCGATCAAATATTGATCGAGGATGGCTCGAACTGACGACTTGGATAGGGCGAACCGGTTTTTGAGAAGTGTACTCGAAAACTAAACGCTAACCGCATGAGGCGGAGGGGGAACTCTCCAATTTATGCAAACACGGAGACGATTCGTGGACCGTAAAGCTAAAGAAGAGCAGGTTGCCTCGCTCAAGCAAACGTTCGAAGATTCGGAAATGGTCGTTGTTACTCATTATATTGGGATGACAATGCCGGAAATGACCGATCTTCGAAGACGTATGCGTGAAGCAGGTGCCAATTTTAAGGTCACTAAGAATCGCCTTACGCGTCTCGCCCTGCAAGATACTGATTTTGAATCCTTAACCGACTTGATGACGGGTCCAACCGCTCTCGCTTATTCCACCGATCCGGTGGCAGCAGCGAAAACGGCCGTCAACTATTCTAAGGATAATGACAAATTAGTGATCTTGGGAGGTGTCTTCAACGGGCAACCGCTGGATGTGGATGCTGTCAAAAACTTAGCCAAACTGCCGTCCTTGGACGAGCTGCGTGGCAAGCTTGTTGGCATGATCCAAACCCCAGCAACCCGCATCGCCTGCGTGCTTCAAGCACCTGGCGCGCAGGTAGCTCGTGTGATTGGCGCCTACGGAGCGAAAGGCGAAGAGGCTGCTTAGCGGCTAACGTTTTAAACAGTTTGAGCCAAAAGGAGATTTTATTATGGCTGACATAGAAAAAATTGCTGAAGACTTATCAGCTTTGACCGTTATTGAAGCGGCAGAGTTGAGCACATTACTTGAAGAAAAATGGGGCGTTTCTGCAGCTGCACCTGTTGCAGTTGCTGCTGGCCCTGCTGACGATGCCGGTGGTGAAGCCGCTGCGGAGAAAGATACGTTCGAAGTCGTTCTCGCATCTTTTGGTGAGAAAAAGATCAACGTGATTAAAGAAGTTCGTGCAATCACGGGTCTTGGCTTGAAAGAAGCTAAAGACATGGTCGAAGCGGCACCAACGACTGTCAAAGAAGACGCTACTAAAGAAGAAGCTGACGAAATTAAAGCTAAGCTTGAAGGAGCTGGCGCTACAGTCGAGCTTAAATAGGGTTTATCTGCTGACACTTTTATAAGTGGAGGCAGCGTTATCCA
>CAJXJM010000338.1 GCA_913054205.1 uncultured Rhodospirillaceae bacterium | reverse complement strand
CAGCAAAGATGAGCTGGAATTCATTGCCGGGCTGGTCAAAAAGCACGATGCCTATGCGATTTGTGACGAAGTTTACGAACATCTGACATTTGATGGCCGGCCGCATATTCCGTTGATGACTTTACCGGGTATGGCTGAGCGCTGCATTAAGATCGGCTCGGCCGGCAAGACTTTTTCGATGACCGGCTGGAAAGTCGGCTACTCGGTTGGCGCCCCAAAACTCATCGAAGCGATGTCCAAAGCCCATCAGTTTTTGACCTTCACCACGCCGCCCAATCTGCAAAAGGCTGTGGCGTATGGCCTCAACAAAGAAGTCGACCATTTCAAAAGCCTCGGCGCCGATATGCAATCCAAGCGTGACCGGCTGGCAAATGGCCTTCGCAAAATCGGCTTCGAAGTAATGGATGGGCAGGGGACCTATTTTCTCGCCACAGACTTTAGGCCGCTCGGCTTTAACGGCAATGACGTCGAGTTCTGCCGTCACCTAACGATCGATGCCGGTGTCGGTGCCGTGCCGTTCAGTCCGTTTTATCAGGGCGGAATAGAAAGCGGCGTCACCCACTTCGCCCGCTTCTGCTTCTGCAAACAAGACAGTTTGTTGGATGAAGCGCTGGATCGATTATCAAAGCACTTCGGCGGGGTTTGACTCTAGTTCGTCACCCCGGACTTGATCCGGGGTCCAGAGGTCAGGAGTTGCTGGATTCCGGATCAAGTCCGGAATGACGGTATTGGAGTTCGCTAATCCCGCCGCAGTACCACGTTGTGCACCGATTGAATAGGTGCGAGGGCGGAGGGCGGGGCGGGGGTTGCTTTGAAGCCTAGGCTTTCGAGATAGAAGATCATCTCAAGATCATCCGGCAGATCGTCATTGATCTCGATCATCAGCGAGCGCAGTTCTTGTGATTGCAATGTCTCTTTGGCACCGGCAATAACTTTCGGCTCAATGCCGTCAACGTCAATTTTAATATGATTGGGCATAGGCAATGTGCCTGACGCGACCAGTTCATCAATTACCGGCTGAAAATCTGGCGGGTTGGTGGAATAAACTATCGCTGTTTCGAGATGATATAACGGATGTTGGCTCGCATATGCTGTATTTTGATTTGGATGTGGTGATTACCGGCTCGATTGATCCATTGTTATTTTATGATAGCGATTTTGCGATAATTGATAATCCGTACACACCGAGTTTTAACTCTTCGATCATGCGTTTTAAAACTGGTGCCAGGCCGGACATATGGACTGACTTTTCCGAGAAAATTGCCAAGCGCCTGCCGGGCGATCAGGATTGGCTGGCGATCAAAGTGCCGGATGCTGATCTTTGGCCAGAAGGATGGTGCGTCCTATTTCGCCTTCATGCGACCCAAAGTGTTCCACAAGCGGCCCGCGCCGTCTGCTTTAGTTGGCGGCCAAATCCCGATGATTATCCCGCCGGATGGATTAAAGACTTTTGGCACTGAATTTTAGGAAAACTCAACTTGACGGTTGCTGGCCTTAAGGCTACACCATCGCCCAATGTGGCGAATGTAGCTCAACTGGTTAGAGCACCGGCTTGTGGTGCCGGGGGTTGGGGGTTCAAGTCCCCTCGTTCGCCCCATTTTTCCAAAGACTTAGTCGACTACGGCTAGGTCTTTTTTTTTCTAGCAACCATATGGCAACCACTAGAACTTGTTACGAGCTATTTTGGTAAATTTATGTATTTTTCTGAATATGCCTCGTTGGCGAAGTGTCAAAAGTGACAAAAAATCCGTTTGTCAATTTACATGCGCGTGCAGTTAGTGCCGTTAGGTTATAATTTGCAGCGAAGTCCGCTATACCCCGAAAGCGGACATTAATCACGCGCTCCCAGAGGCACTTTGATAAGCGCCAGTTTCTCACTGCAAAATTCGAGTAACCCATCTGAGTCGTTCAAATTTGGCAATTTGCAAATTGAATTTATTCGGAAATTATAGTCATCAGTTAGGGCGGAGGCTTGAACTTCGTTAGCCGAGTGATAGCGAAGACCAAACTTTAATCCCCATCAGCGACACCCCGTCGCTTCAAGGCAGCAAGTTGCTTTCTGATCGAGGGTAAAAATATCAAAATGACCGCTGTCGCCAGCAAGACTGCCGTCATCGGGCGCTCCCACATGAAACTAATACCATCTGTGAGGTTCATTGCTCGGGAGAAATTATCCTCCAGCATTTGACCGAGTATAAATCCGATAAGCATCGGGGGGAGGGGGAAGCCGGCAAACCTCATGATTGTTGCCAAGATACCCATGCCGGTAAGCATTAAAAGCTCAGTCGCATTGTTTTGGCCGATATAGCTGCCCATCATTGTAAAAAATAATATGAATGGGATCAGATAAATACGTGGCACCAGCAATAGTTTCGCGATATAGGGAATGAGCGGCAGGTTGAGGATCAGCAACACGACGTTGCCGATATACATCGATATAATCACCGCCCAAAATATTGAGGGGTTATCGACCATCAGACGCGGACCTGGCGTAACGTTGAGAGCAATCAATGCACCGAGCAAAATTGCCGTTGTTCCTGAACCGGGTATACCGAGCGTGAGCAACGGCACAAATGAACCCGTGCAAGCTGCGTTATTGGCCGTTTCAGGCGCTGCGAGCCCTTTGATGGAGCCCTTACCAAATTCTGCCCGTTCCTCGCCTTTGGCTAAATTGCGTTCGACGGCATAGCCCAGGAAAGAGGCGATTGTTGCGCCCGCGCCGGGCATGACGCCAATCAAAAACCCTTGTATTGATTGGCGCGCAATGACCGGTGCAATTTTCTTTGCTTCCGCTTTGGTGATCCGCAGATCCTTAATTTCACCGCCGGCACCGCCGGTATTCGAGCGTTTAGGATCGAGCACCAGATATAGCGCCTCGGGCAGCGCGAACAAGGCCATCGCCAATGTGATGAAGCTGATCCCGCTTTGTAAATCTAAAATACCCATCGTGAAACGCGGGGCATTAAATTGTGCGCTTTCCCCCAAAGTTGCCAGGATTAGCCCAAGGACAGTCATCATCAAAGCTTTGGCAACCTGACCTGTTCCCGCAAATGCAGCGATTGCGGATAAGCCGACAATCATCAAGGCAAAATATTCAGCCGAATGAAACAGCAAGGCAACGTTTGCCAGCGCCGGTGCAAAACCCATCAGTAAAATGACCCCGACAGTGCCACCGATGAACGAAGAGATCGCGGCAATTGTTAGCGCTTTACCAGCCTGTCCTTTGCGCGCCATCGGATAGCCGTCAAAGGCAGTTGCAACGGTGCCGGCAATACCTGGTGCATTAATCAAGATGGAGGAGGTTGAGCCACCAAAAATAGCGCCATAGTAAACACCGGCCAATAATATAAGAGCAGTAGATGGATCTCCGATTTTAATAGCAACCGGTATCATGATCGCGATAATCGACATTGGACCAAGACCCGGTAACATGCCGCTGACGGTGCCGAGCAAACAACCGGCAACGACCATTAAAAGATTTTGAAGTGAAAAGGCTGTCTGAAG
>CAJXJM010000337.1 GCA_913054205.1 uncultured Rhodospirillaceae bacterium | reverse complement strand
AGGAAACTCGGCGAAAATGATCTGCATACCAATGCCGAGGCTGATGGGAAACTTTTAGAAGAAATTGCCGCGCCGTCAGAGGCGGGGCGAAAACTACTGTTGGAAGCGACCGAAAAAATGCGATTAACCGCCCGGGGCTATCACCGTATTTTGCGCGTCGGCAGAACGCTCGCCGATCTCGATCAGCAAAACGACGTTGAACGCATCCATATTGCTGAGGCGCTCGCCTACCGGCGCATCGTACCCGGGCGGCAACTCGCATCTGTTTGAAACAGGGCGTCAGTCTCTCGTAAGCATCGGGCCGAGTTTCTTGCCGCCAAATATATGAACATGAAGATGCGGAACCTCCTGCATGCCGTCATCGCCTATATTGGCAAGAATGCGATAGCCGGGTTCGGCCAGCTCTAATTGACGCGCGGTATTGCCGACTGCCTGGAAAAAATTGGCGATTTCTGCATCACTCGCGGTGGAGGTAAAATCATCCATCGAGACATAGGCAGCCTTCGGAATAACCAAAACGTGGATCGGGGCTTGCGGATTGATGTCTTCAAACGCCAGCGCGTGATCGTCCTCATAAACTTTAGTACACGGAATTTCACCGCGCAAAATCTTGGCAAAAATATTCTCAGAATCATACGCCATTGGATTTCCTAAATAAATTTAATTTACCCCGGGGTAAATTAAAAAATTTGTTAGTTTTTGCCCCGAGATTCTTTTTCTTCAATTCCGGATGTGCCTTCGCGGCGCTCAAGTTCTGCCCACACTTCTTCTGGTTTGATGCCAGCCTCTGCCCATAAAACCAAAAGATGGTACAAAAGATCGGCGCTTTCCGCCGTGACGGTATCTTGGTTGCTGAGCGCGGCGGTGATGGTTTCGACCGCTTCTTCGCCGACTTTCCGGGCAATCTCCGCCATACCGGCATCAAACAACTTCGCCGTATAGGAAGAGGCCGCATCGGCGCCTTTGCGGCTTTCAATCACCGCATAGAGTTTATCCAGAACGTTGCTTGAGCTATCCGTCATTCTATCAATCCATCCGTACCGGCACGCCGGCCGCCTGCATGTGGGCTTTGGTTTCTTGAATACTATAGGTGCCAAAGTGAAAAATCGAGGCCGCTAAGACCGCGCTTGCATGGCCGTCCCGCACACCTTCAACCATGTGATCAAGCGTGCCGACGCCGCCGGAGGCTATGACCGGGATGGAGACCGCATCGGCGATCGCCCGGGTCAGCTCAATATCAAAACCTGATTTTGTACCGTCTTTATCCATCGAGGTGAGCAATATTTCACCCGCGCCGTATTCCGCCATCTGTTTGGCCCAGCCAATCGCTTCTATACCGGTTTCCTTGCGGCCACCATGGGTGAATATTTCGAACCGATCTCCATTTCTCTTAGCGTCCATCGCAACAACGATACATTGGCTGCCAAACTTTAACGCAGCTTCACGGACAAATTCCGGATTGTGGATGGCAGCGGTATTGATCGCCACTTTATCCGCACCCGCAAGAAGAAGCTTTCGAATATCATCAACGCTACGCACACCGCCGCCGACCGTCACCGGCATAAAACATTGCTCTGCGGTTTGGGCGACGACCTCAAAGATCGTGTCTCGGTCTTCGTGGCTCGCGGTAATATCCAAAAAACATAGCTCGTCTGCACCGGCGGCGTCATATATTTTGGCTTGCTCAACCGGATCACCGGCATCCACCAGATCGACAAAATTGACGCCTTTGACAACGCGGCCCTTATCGACATCCAAACAAGGAATGATACGAGTTTTCAGCATCATGCCGTGCCTTGCAGGAAAGCAACCGCAGCAGCAGGATCGATGGCCCCGTCGTAAACCGCCCGGCCCGAGATCACGCCTTCAAGCAGTTTCCCGCCGAGCTCATCATTGGCGTTTTTCAAGGCCAGCAAATCCACCATCGAGGAAACACCGCCAGAAGCAATCACCGGAATGGAAATCGCTTTCGCCAGCGCAATCGTCGCGTCAACATTCGCACCTTCCATCAGACCATCCCGGTCGATGTCTGTATAAATGATCGCCGCAACGCCTGCGTCTTCAAACTTCTTTGCAAGATCGAGCGCCGTGATTTCAGAAACTTCCGCCCAGCCTTCGACCGCGACAAAGCCGCCCTTGGCATCAATGCCAACGACAATTTGGACGGGGAATTTTTTACACGCTTCCATTACAAGATCCGGATCTTTTAGCGCCGCTGTGCCGAGGATGACGCGCGTTATACCTTTTTCAAGCCACATCTCGATCGTAGCAAGATCACGGATACCGCCGCCGAGTTCCACCTTCATGGTGGTTGCTTCCAAAATGCCATCAACCGAATTGCCGTTTACCGGCTCGCCTTCAAAAGCGCCGTTGAGATCAACAACATGCAGCCATTTACACCCAGCGTCTTGAAACAATAAAGCTTGGGCAGCCGGATCGTCGCCGAAGACCGTTGCCTTATCCATATCACCGCGCAGCAGGCGCACACATTCGCCGTCTTTTAAATCAATCGCTGGAAAAAAGATCATTTTGCATCTCCTTCCTACACCCCTGGCCATCTCAAAAAGTTAGCAATAAAAGCCAAGCCGAATTGCTGGCTTTTCTCCGGGTGAAACTGTGTGCCTATCATGTTGTCCCGCCCGATCATCGCGGTCACCGCGCCGCCATATTCAACCTCGGCCAGCACGTTCCCGGCGTTGGCAGCAGCAAAATGATAAGAGTGCACAAAATAGGCATGCGCGCCAACATCAAAACCTGATAATACCGGATGCGCGCCGGGCTCGAACGACAACGCATTCCAGCCCATATGCGGAATTTTTAAAGCAGCATCGCTCGGTTTGATCTCAACAACCTCGCCGTCGATCCAGCCAAAGCCGTCCGTATCTCCGTGCTCACGGCCCAGTGTCGCCATTAATTGCATGCCGACGCAAATACCGAGAAATGGTTTTTTGTTTGCAATCACCTGCTCGGTCAAAGCGTCGATCATGCCCGGCACGGCGGCAAGCCCGGCTTTGCAATCGGCAAAAGCACCAACGCCCGGCAATACAATATGATCGGCATTTTTGAGTGTCGCCGGGTCATTGGTGACCACAACCTCGCTTGCGCCAAACTCTTCACTGGCGCGTTCAAATGCTTTGGCGGCGGAACGCAAATTGCCGGAGCCGTAATCAATAATGACAGTTTTATTCTTTGGGCTCACCAGGGACCTCCGGCACGATTGCTCGGGGGCGACGGTGCGGTGGACGGCTGCGCCATCATATAACGCACAAGTGCGGTTTCTTTATTATTTGCAACAATCACCGCGCGCTCATCGAAGCCGCGTTTGGCCAAAATCCGGCGCCGAAGATCGTTCGCGGTCCAGCCAATGATAAGTGCGAGCGCCAATGAGGCGACGCCTTGCACGATCTGGTCACCGCCGAGCAGCGTCATACTCCAGCCGAGCGCAACATTGGCAATCACAAAGGCCAGCGCCCAAAACCAAAGGCGGTGCCACAAAGCCCAGATGACGGAAAACACAA
>CAJXJM010000336.1 GCA_913054205.1 uncultured Rhodospirillaceae bacterium | reverse complement strand
GTTTGGGATATGCCATCCCGGGTGCCGTATTGGCAATCGGGGTCATCATACCAATGGCCTGGTTAGACAACTCAATTGATGCCATTGTGCGTCAGGAATTTGGGGTATCGACAGGCCTGATACTCAGTGGCACAATC
Organism: uncultured Rhodospirillaceae bacterium; assembly: GCA_913054205.1. Taxonomy (GTDB): domain Bacteria; phylum Pseudomonadota; class Alphaproteobacteria; order Rhodospirillales; family UBA2165; genus TMED23. The sequence goes on along the minus strand of CAJXJM010000336.1, from coordinate 3,392 downwards.
TTTGCTCTGGTATTTGGCTATGTTGTTCGCTTTCTGGCACTTTCAGTGGGAGCGATCGAACAATCTCTCGGCCGGATTACCCACAATATCGATGGCGCCGCTCGGACATTGGGTGCCAGTCCCAGCAAAATTTTGATGAAAGTGCATCTCCCCATTATTAGGGGCAGTATGTTAACCGCCGCCATTCTGGTATTTGTCGATGGCATGAAAGAGCTTCCGATGACGGTCATTATGCGGCCCTTTAATTTTGAGACTTTGGCGACCCAAGTGCATCAATTTGCCGCCGCCGAACAGTTTGGCCAAGCGGCTCCACCAGCCTTGGCAATTGTCGCGACAGGCATTTTACCGGTGATACTCCTCAGTTTAGCGATAACTCATTCTCGGAAGCATTTAGGCGGCGAGGGCGCTGAATAATGGGATTGTATCTCTCCAATATATCGCATGCCTTTGGCGACAATGAAGTACTCGACAATGTCAGTGCAGATATTCCAGCAGGACAAATATTATGCCTACTCGGTCCTTCCGGCTGCGGTAAAACCACGCTTCTAAGGATCGCTGCCGGTCTTGAATATTTACAGGAAGGCAGTGTTCGGATCGGCGATAACATCGTTGCCGCTGGTTCGACTCAAACGCCGGCTGAACATCGCGGCGTCGGCTTGATGTTTCAGGACTTTGCCTTGTTCCCTCATTTAAATGTACGTGACAACGTCGCCTTTGGTTTGACCTCGCTCTCAGAAATTGAAAAAAACCGGCGCATCCAGGAAGTGTTGGCTCAAGTGAACATGGTGGAACATGCCCGCGATTTCCCCCATACGCTATCTGGCGGACAACAGCAGCGCGTCGCCTTGGCCCGTGCGTTGGCACCAAAACCAGCGGTTATGTTGTTGGATGAGCCGTTCTCTGGTCTCGATCAGAATATGCGCATTCAGATCAGAGAAGAAACATTGGGTATTCTTAAAGCCTCAAATGTCGCGACGATGATGGTGACTCATAACCCGGAAGAAGCGCTCTTTATGGCTGATCGAATGATGGTCATGGGACCGAACGGCAAAATCCTACAAGAAGGATTGCCGAACGAGGTTTATGCCGAACCGGCTCATGCCTATGTTGCAAAGTTCTTTGGTCAGGCCAATTCGGTAACCGGTGTTTCTAAAGGCGGCCAGATTGAGACGCCTTTAGGATTGGTTGATGTTCCTGATTGCGAAGATGGCTGCAATTTGGAAGTGGTTATTCGGCCCGCCGCGATAAAGCTCAAAATAGCGGGTGAAAAAGCGAAGGAAATTAGGGCGGATGCGACGGGCTCTGAAGGTGTCCCGATTGAGATTATCAGTGCCCGATCTTTAGGCAGAAATACTTTTGTGCGTTTCAGGATAAAGGGTGCCGGTGAAGGGGCCGAGGATTTCCACTGCCGACATCGCGGGTATTTCCCGGAAAAGCCAGAAACAGAAGTGCGTGCTCATATTCGCCAGAAGCACGTTTTCATCTATCACAGCGACATCTAAAGAGCATTTAAAGCAATTTCAAAGCTATCATTTTGAAATTATTCACTTTCCGAGTGTGGTGTTCGCGTGCAATAGTACGCCCATACTACAAGAAATCAGGGGCTTAAGGGAGCATGACAAAACAACGGGACGTCGCGCGGGATGATTACCGCATCCTGATATACAGCCATGATAGTTTTGGACTCGGCCACCTAAGACGGTGCCAAGCCATCGCCCATAGTCTTGTAGGTGCCTATAATAAGCTTTCGGTGCTAATTCTTTCCGGCTCGCCGATTATTGGCAGTTTTGACTTTCGTGCGCGTGTTGATTTTGTCCGCGTGCCGGCAGATTTTAGCTGATTCGCATAGCGATAAGGAATAAAAAAACCCTGGCGTTTAAGGCCAAGCAAGGTTTGTAGGCCCATCTTTAAAATGCGGGCAAAAGGCGGTTTGGACATTTATTCCCCCAGGTATTTCCCCAGATACTTAACTTCGGGATACTAGGAGTTCAAGGCGCTCCAATCCAGCCCGATATTTACCGCCGGTGCAGAATGGGTCAAACGGCCAACCGATATGTGGGTGACGCCAGTTTCAGCTTTGGCGCGGATGGTTTCGAGATTTACATCGCCGGAGGCCTCGGTGGGGACGCGGCCGGCGACGATCGCAACTGCCTCGACCATGTTTTCGGCGCTCATATTATCGAACAGGATCATATCAGCGCCAACTTCGACCGCTTCTTTGACTTGCTCAAGTGTATCGCATTCGACTTCTATGTTTGACAGTTTGTTCGCTTGAGCGCGCCGGACAGCCTCCGTTATACCGCCTGATATCGCGACGTGGTTGTCTTTGATCAGCACACCATCATCTAATGCCATCCGATGATTGGTAGCTCCGCCCATGCGGGTCGCATATTTTGCCAATTGGCGATAGACCGGAATTGTCTTTCTGGTGTCCAGCAAGATCGTATTCAAATCTGCAATTTTATCGGCATATGTCCGCGTCAGTGTCGCGATACCTGACAAATGCTGCAAAATATTGATCGCCGTGCGCTCGGCCGTCAATAAATCCACTGCCGGGCCTTCAAGTTCGGCCAAAACCGCACCAGCCTGTACTTTATCCCCATCTGCCGCACGCGGTGTCCAGGTTATATTTTTTGAATAGCGCTCAAATACCCGGCCAGCGATCGGCAAACCGGCGCAGACCATCTCTTCGCGCGCGGACATAACGCCTGTGAACTTTGTTTCTGCAGGAATGACCGCTTCAGAGGTGAGATCGCCTTTGCCAATATCCTCGGCAAAAGCAGCATCAATGATCGCATCTACAATTTTGAGATCAAGACTTTCCGGCCATTCTGAGGACATGTCGGGCCATTCCTTTGTTAGGTGGCGTAAATGTGAAGGAGTTTAGGCCGCGACGGATTTTTTCAGTTGAATGCTTGGTGAAAGATCGAGCATTTTCTGAAGGGGAGCCAGTGCTCCCAGGCGTAGAGATTCCGGCATTTCTATGCGCGGCGCTTCGTTCAGCATGGCGAGATATAATTTTTCCATATTATTGAGCGCCATATAGGGGCAGTTTGCGCAATTGCAGGTGCCATCTGCACCAGGGGCTGCAATGAAGGTCCGATCTGGCGCCGCCAGCTGCATTTGGTGAATGATTTGCTGTTCTGTCGCAATAATGAACTCTTTGCCATCGCCGGTCGTAACGAACTCCAGCATCGAGCGGGTGGAGCCGACGTGATCAGCATGTTTGAGAATGCTTTCCGGGCATTCTGGATGCGCCGATAGTGCGGCATTCGGATGGCGTACCATCAATTTAACCAACTCGCGTTCACTAAATTGCTCGTGGACAATGCAGGTGCCGGGCCAAATCTCCATGTCGCGGCCGGTTTCTTTCGCAAGATAAGCGCCTAAAT
>CAJXJM010000335.1 GCA_913054205.1 uncultured Rhodospirillaceae bacterium | reverse complement strand
GACCGAATATGGCGTCCTGCACGTTTTGCGTCACCACCGCAATTTACCCGCCTATCAGGCACAGCAACGCCAGCGCCTTTGGCAGCCGATTGAGCAAATTGGACCCAGTGATCGACGGGTCGGCATGCTGGGCTACGGCACCATGTCAAAACCGATTGTCGATATTCTTTTGAGCATGAATTTTGATGTTGCCGCCTGAACCCGCACGCCGAAGCCGGATGCACGGTGCGAAATTTTCGCAGGTGCCGATAGCTTTGATGATTTCCTCGCACGCAGCGAAATTGCGGTTTGTCTTTTGCCCTTCACGCCGGAAACCAAAGGCATTTTGAACGCCGAGGTTTTCGCAAAAATGCCGGAAGGTGCCTCGGTCATAAATATAGGACGCGGCGGCCATATCGTCACCGATGATCTGATCGCCGCCCTTGATAGCGGACATTTGTCAGCCGCCACTTTGGATGTGACCGAGCCCGAACCCTTACAGGAAGACAACCCGCTCTGGGACCATCCAAAAGTCACCATCCTGCCCCATGTCGCACGGCGTCCGCCGGTCAGCCAAATCGCCCCAGAGTTCGTTGATAACATCCGCCGCTTCGAAGCCGGCGAACCCCTCCAGCAACTCACTCATAAAGAGCTGGGATATTAAAGTGGGGTCGGAAATATGGAATTACTCAACTGGCTCCAATATCCCGAGTTCGAGGAATTTCGGCAGGCGGGTTTCGCGGAATTTTTCGACGGCCACGGCGATTGCTTCAGATTCGCTGCCCTCGCCAAAGACCATTTGCTGACCCGATTCGAGCAAGCGCTGGAACACCCAATTGGGCACCTCTTCGCGATTGGCCTCCACCAGACAAAGGGCAAACAGCGCATCCGCCATTGAAACTTCTATTCCGATACCAGCCCTAGGGGCCATCATCACCACCGCATCTTGCTTCAATAGCCAGCGCTTGAGGAGCTGGATATTGAACGCATTTGGCAGGATGTAACGATCAGCTTCTGTATCTTGATCGGAGCGCGCTTTTGCATCCGCTGCCATCGGCACAAGCTGTTTGCCGGCGCTTAAAAATTTAATCCCATCGATGATGAGATCCAAAGGATAGGCTTTGAATTCATCCATTTCGGCCAACTCGGCTGCTGATTTCGGTGTGCCAGATAATAGTTCGATCAAATTGGCAAAAAGGTCTCCGCCGTAATTTAGCTCTACATCCCCAAAAACCGCCGAAGTTTGAAACTCAACGGCTGTGCAGATTGTTCCAAAAACGATCTTGGAAAGCGCCTCGAGTTGCTCTTCTTCATCCATTGTTTTACGGCTGTTTTTGAAGACATCTTGCCTGAAACGCTGGTTGCGGATGAAATCACCGCGGCTTTCAAATTCGTTTCTGCTGGTGGCTTTTAACAAAATTTCACGGAACTCCGCTGGCACGGCGAGATCGATAAAATTCAAATGCAAAAGAGCGCTACCCGAATAGCTGAGGCCGGCGCTTCTGAATTCAGTTGCAACTTGATGAAAATAATAGGGTTTTGAAAACGCGACAAACATCTCATGGGCGACGTAGCGAATGTCCTTGGTTTTAATCTCAGCCAAAAACTCTTTCGCTGGTGGATTATCGGTAAAGAAGGCAGCGTTATTGCTAGCCATAAAATCGAGATAATCGAGCCCCGCCTGCGCCTTCATGGTGTCGTCGGTTGTCATTGCTGCTGTATGAGTGAGCACGACATCTCGAAGCGGTGCCAAAGCGGCCCAGCCCGGCAGACAGTCATAACTGACATAGGCAACGCCATCTTCTTTTAAATTGGCGCGTAAAAATTTTCGAATATTGTCGCGGGTTTCGGGATCGACCCAGGAATATACCCCGTGCAGTACAATAAAATCATATTGCGGCAAATTCGCCGCCGCGAGTTCGTTGAAATCGAGGGCTTTAAAATCAACGTTCGAGATGCCGCTTTCCTCGGCCAATTCATGTGCCGCATCGATATGTTTTTCGTTGAAATCTATGCCGGTGAACTGACCTTGCGGAAATAATTGCGCGAGACCATTGGTTGTCACACCAAAACCGCAGCCGAGTTCGCAATAGCTGAATTCTTTCTCGATCGGCACAGGGTAATGGCCGTTGAGCGCACAAACATAATTCAAAAAATTGGGCTGAGTTCGCCGTAATAGCCCCAGGTATAGGGCGTATCCGTGGTGTACCCTTGGGTCATGCAAATGTCCCTTCAAAATCGAGATTTAAAAACAAAACCCCGCCACTCAGCCAGGCGGGGTTCTATTCAAGGACGCAAACGATCAATTTAAATAACCGATTCAATCCATTCTTTAAGTTTACTTTTTGGCAATGCGCCGACTTTGGTAGCTGCCACTTCGCCGCCTTTAAATAAAATTAAGGTCGGTATACCGCGAACGCCATATTTTGATGGGGTTTCCGGGTTGTCATCAATATTTACTTTGGCGATCGTAAGTTTGTCGCCGAGCTCTTCACTGATTTCATCGAGAGCGGGTGCAATCTGTTTGCACGGACCGCACCATTCAGCCCAAAAATCAACCAGCACCGGCTCCTTAGCTGCAATTACATCGGCATCAAATGAATCATCACTTACTTGTTTAGACATGTTTGGATCCTAGGTTCCTCATCCGGAATTGCCTATTTTGCGCACCGGTGTATTAAAAAAGATATAAAGCTAATTTATGTCTGCCATCCTTCAACGTCAAGGTACCATACTTCCGGTTCGCTACTCTCTTTTTGGTTCGTGGCTGATCAACTGATCTTTGTGCAGCGCCATGAGATGCGGGCCGACTGTCCACAAAAGCGCACAGTGAATTTCGCGGCCCGGATATATTTCCGTCAAAGCCAACCGATAGGCCGCCATTTGGCGCAAATAGATATCCGCGACATTGTTGGGATCGGTTGGCGGCGGGCGGTTTGTTTTAAAATCAACGACCAGGATTTCCTCTTCAGTTACCAACAATCGGTCAAGCTGAGCCGACATAATTTGGCCGGCAATTTCACCGACCAAAGGCACTTCGGCACGCGAACCCGGTCCAAAAATAGGCGCAAAACGCGAATCACTTAAGACAGCCAAAATCTCATTTGAAATTTCCTGCTGCTGATCTGGCGATAGATCATGGGCGTTGCGAGCAAGATAGGCGTGCAACGCCTCTTCTCGCTGATCCATTTCCATTTCAGGTAGGGTTTGCAAAAGCACGTGAATAATCCGCCCGCGCTTAAACCGCGCGCCATCGTCACCTTCAAGCGGTGACATCACCGCCGGCTCCTCGCCATCTGGACGGGACGGCGTCAGCGGTGATGGCGGCAATGGATCAGCCTCAGGTGGATTAGAAGCCCAATCGGGAAGATCGCTATAGGTGCCTTCAGGCGATTTTTGCTGCTCTTTGATTTTAGCCGATTGTGGTGTGATTAACTGCAGAACCGAAGAGCTTGCGGTTTCACCAGCCCCTTTCAAATAGTCATCCTCAATAGACGCCGCAGGGACCTCTAAACCGGCTTGTCCAAGATTATACCAACCTTGTTCGGGAGCCTTGTTTTTTGTGTGCCAGCCACAGACGTAAAGCCGGTCTTCGGCGCGGGTC
>CAJXJM010000334.1 GCA_913054205.1 uncultured Rhodospirillaceae bacterium | reverse complement strand
TGGTAAGAAATTACCAACGGATTTCATGATTTTTCCGCCGCCCGCATCAATGTCTGCTGCACCAGTCTGTTGGATCGAAATCAGTTTGCCGGCACGAATATGTTCGATATGCTCATGCACACCGCCACCAGCAATCATGGTTTCACCGTTCAAGCCGGCGAGTGTGGCGTTTTTACCGCCTTTGTAAGGCACGTATTTCAAAGTCACGCCAGCGGCAACAGCCACAACAGCAGCCAATTCATGCCAAAGACCACCTGTGCCTGAGGTTGAAATGCTGACTTTTCCTGGGTTTGCTTTAGCAGCGGCAATAACGTCTGCAAAGGTTTTGAATTTAGAATCTGGACGAACGGCCCAGCTACCGCGAGAGTTCGCTGCCTGCATGTATTGCCAATCTTTCCAAGCGCGTGTCTTCGTGTGACCCATGACGCTGGCATATTTATTGTAGTTAGCAGCACCCAAAAGTGTGTAACCGTCAGCCTTTTTGCCGCCTACATATCTCGTAGCAATACCACCAACAGCGCCAGGCTTATTGATGACGTTGATTTTCCAGCCAGTAGATTTGGCCATCTCACCAACGAGTGTGCGAATGACTGTATCGGTACCACCACCGGCACCGTACATAACGACAACAGTGATTGGACGTTCTGGCCATTCGGCCTGTGCGGCAGTAGGTTGGAATGCAAGTGCAGCAGCGCCTAAAGCCATGCCTGTTAGGGCTAATTTGGTCCCCATCATAAGAGTTTCTCCCTGTGTAAAATTAAAACCATAATTAGAAATGGTGTTGATTAGGTCTTCTATAAGACCTGCACAACATATGACTCACGCGGGTGTGAAGTCAAGACGCCTAAAAAGTATCATAGGAGGTATTTGGTGTCTGCAATTCTAACTTTTTGGTGCCCATTTATTTTTTCAAAATGGATTTGAAGACAGAAGGGGCGCCGGCAAGAAACACCGCGATAGAGTCCTTTATAGCAGCCTTAAAATTTTCTCGCTTCTCTGTGCCATAAATAAATTTTCGAATACCGATGTAGAATATACCGCCATGGAAATTCCATGCCAAATCCATTTCCCGTTCAGTAATCGGTGTTTGTTTTGGATCGGGGAGGTTTTGTTCTGCTCTAAGTTCGGTGCAAATACGGTCTAATACTTTGTCGTGAATGAGTTTGAGGTATTGCTGGTAGAGGGTAACACCTTTGATGCCTGAGAAAATCAGGATGCGCACCCATTCAAATTCGAAAATGGCATTGGTGTATTCATGATAGAATTGATTAAGGCGGTCGGATAACGACCGGCTTCGATCACTGAGCAGAATTTCCCATTCCGGCCGCCATCGGCGCAGGTAAACTTCTTCATAGACTCGCTTAACGATGTCATCTTTTGTCGGAAAATATCTAAATAACAGAGATTGTGAAATCCCAAGCCGTCGTGCGAGCTCCCGTGTTTGCCCGCCAAACCCAACTTCCGCAAAATAGCGCACTGCTCCATCAATAATTTGCTGTTCGCGCTCTTTACGGCTTAATCGTATGCGTGCATTTTTGCGGTTTTTATTTTTCATGGGCTGCTTGGTTTGTGGCACGCTATAAATCTCTTTCGGGACGCATCGTAGGCTCAATAATTTCAGTATCGGACCCATTGACAGAATTCGAATGGGGCGTAGTATCAATCTCTTATTGATCAAATGATCACTATAATAATAATAACTTAATTTGCCTAGTATTCTTTAAAAAATGAAGTCACTCAAGTGGCTCCTGAACGAAAAAAAAATTAGGGAGGTTCAATTGAAACCATCGGCATTTAATTATGCCAAGCCTTCATCTGTTGATGAAGTCCTTGGTCTGCTGAGCGAATATGGCGATGAGGCGACAATTTTGGCCGGCGGCCAAAGTCTGATGCCAACCTTGAATATGCGTCTATCCGCACCAGCATTGGTCATAGATATCAATGGCTTGTCCGATTTGAGCGGTATTTCCGTTGATGGTGAAAATTTAAGAGTTGATGGTGAAAATCTAAGAATTGGCGCCCTGACACGCCACACGGAAATTGAGAACTCCCCTGGAATTGCAGAGCACGCGCCGCTTATTTCTATGGCGATGCCGTATATCGCTCATCCCGCGATCCGAAATCGCGGTACTTTTGGCGGCAGTATTGCAATGGCGGACCCGGCGGCCGAATTGCCGGCTTGTCTCTGTGCGCTGGACGGAGAAGTGGAAGTTACCGGCAAGAGCGGCGCGCGCAAAGTTGCAGCCAAGGACTTTTTCAAAGACTTGTATGAAACGGATATGGCCGAAGGCGAAATATTAACGGCCGTCGAAATTCCTAAATTAGGCGCCGGCTATCGCTCAGCCTTTGATGAATTGGCCCGTCGCCACGGTGATTATGCCATGGCCGGGGTTGCTGCTCATGCAAAAGTCGACGGCGGCAAAATATCTGACTTACGGCTGGTTTTCTTTGCCGTTGGCTCGACACCCGTTACCGCGAAAAAGGCAATGAATGCAATGGAAGGCCAATCGGTGGATGATGCCAGTATTGCGGCTGCGCAAAATGCCTTGGAGCAGGATTTGTCGCCGTTTGGTGATCTCCATAGTTCAGCAGCGCTTAAAATGCACTACGCCAAAGAATTGACCAAGCGCGTGCTTACCACGCTGAGTGGGGGGTAATTACATGACAAATCAAATAGAACAAATCCAAGTGACAACGACTGTGAACGGTGAAAAAGTCACGGCTTTGGTCGAGCCTCGCACAAATCTTGTCGATTTTTTACGCAATCAAATGGAGCTCACCGGCACTCATGTCGGATGTGAGCACGGCGTTTGCGGTGCCTGTACCGTCCGCATCGATGGTGAAATTGTCCGTGGCTGCTTGATGCTGGCGATCCAAGCGGACGGATTAGAGGTGGTCACCATCGAAGGCTCTGACGACAGCGGTGAAATAGCTGATCTTCAAAAAGCGTTTCATGAACGCAATGCCCTTCAGTGTGGGTTCTGCACGCCAGGCATGTTGATGGCGATAACCGAAATGTTAGAGAAAAATCCTGATCCCAGCCGGCAAGAAATCCGCGAATATTTATCTGGAAACTATTGCCGCTGTACCGGCTATGAAGCGATTGTCGATGCGATAGAGACCGTCGCAAACACAAGAAAGGGAGCGTAACCGATGGCTGATATGATTAAGGACCACATCCTCGATCGCCCCAATAGCTATATAGGACGCTCAGTCCCGCGGCCAAACGCCAAGCGATTGCTGAGCGGGCGAGGCACTTTTACCGACGATATAAAACTGCCGCGCATGACCCATGTTGCGTTTCTGCGCTCGCATTTCGCTCATGCGGAGATTGTTTCAATCGACGCCAGTGCAGCCAAAGAAAGCGACGGCGTCGTTGCAGTTGTTGCCGGCGTGGAAATGGCAGAAGTCTGCGCGCCTTGGGTTGGCGTGCTGAGCCATTTGGAAGGCCTGAAATCAGCTCCGCAACATGCGTTGGCAGTAAAAAAAGCATCCTGGCAGGGAGAACCCGTGGTTGCCGTTGTCGCACATACCCGCGCTCAAGCAGAAGATGCAATTGAGCTTATTGATATCGAGTGGAAGGAA
>CAJXJM010000333.1 GCA_913054205.1 uncultured Rhodospirillaceae bacterium | reverse complement strand
GGCCAAGCATTCTTCGTAATCTGTTGATTCACTTGATGCAGCTAATGGCTGCTCGATTGCAATCGCATCATTGGCGCTCTCGAAGCCTGCGTCTTTGGTTGAGACATCTTCGGCCCGTTGGATTGATTTGGAGCGACAATAATAAAGACTCTTCATGCCGCGCTTCCAGGCGGTAAAGTGAATTTGGTGGAGATCGCGTTTGTGGACATCTGCCGGCAAGAAGACGTTCACCGATTGCGCCTGATCAATATAAGGCGTGCGGTCGGCTGCGAGCTCAATCACCCAGCGTTGATCCAACTCAAACGCGGTTTTAAATACATCCTTTTCATCTTGGGTCAGGCAATCCAAATGCTGAACCGAGCCTTCTTTGACGGTAATGGAACTCCAAGTCTCTTCGTCATTGCAGCCTTTTTCTTCCAGCAAAGCGGTGAGATGACGGTTGCGCACATTGAAGGAACCGGACAGCGTTTTGTGCATGTAGCTATTGCCGCTAATTGGCTCAATGCCAGGGCTGGCACCGCCGCAAATTATCGAAATTGAAGCCGTCGGCGCGATTGCTGTTTTGTTAGAGAAACGCTCCTTCATGCCGTAATCGGCGGCATCGGGACAGGCGCCGCGTTCTTCTGCGATAGATTGAGAGGCGGCATCGACGCCGGCTTGAATGTGGCGAAAAATTTTCAAATTCCAGGCTTTTGCCATGGCGCTTTCGAACGGCACCATGTTGGCTTGCAGGAAGGAATGGAAACCCATCGCGCCGAGACCAACAGAGCGTTCCCGCATGGCTGAGTATTTTGCTTTTGCCATATTGTCCGGCGCGCGGTCGATGAAATCCTGCAGAACATTATCTAAGAAACGCATGATATCTTCAATGAAGACTGGATCATCTTTCCACTCGCTATATTTTTCCAAATTGAGCGAGGACAAACAGCAAACCGCTGTGCGCTCATTGCCGAGATGATCGGTACCGGTCGGCAGGGTGATTTCGCTGCAGAGGTTTGATGTCTTAACCGTCAGGCCGGCAAGTTTGTGATGTTCCGGCATCGCTTTATTGACGGTATCCGAGAAGATCAGATATGGCTCACCGACTTCGACACGTGCGGTCAAAAGCCGGATCCAAATTGAACGCGCAGTAACTTTGCGCACAGGAGCCTGATCTTTCGGGCTCAACAAAGCCCATTCTTCATCATTTTCAACCGCCCGCATAAACGCGTCCGAGATCAAAACGCCGTGGTGGAGGTTGGGCGTTTTACGGTTGGGATCGCCGCCAGTTGGTCGGCGTAGTTCAATAAATTCTTCAATTTCGGGGTGGTTGACCGGAAGGTAGACCGCCGCCGAGCCGCGGCGCAGCGAGCCTTGACTGATCGCAAGCGTCAAAGAATCCATCACCCGAATAAACGGAATTACGCCCGAGGTTTTGCCGCCGGCCAGGCCGACCTGTTCGCCGATAGAGCGCAGATTGCCCCAATAGCTGCCAATGCCGCCGCCGCTGGAGGCGAGCCAAACATTTTCGGTCCAAAGGGCAACAATGCCGTCCAGGCTATCACTGGTTTCGTTTAAGAAGCACGAGATCGGCAATCCGCGTCCGGCACCACCATTACTGAGAACGGGTGTTGCGGCCATGAACCAAAGATTGCTCATATAGGAATAAATGCGCTGGGCGTGCTCATCGTCATCGCCGTAAGTACTGGCAACGCGGGCAAATAAATCTTGGTAGCTTTCGTCGGGGAGTAAGTAACGATCTTCTAAAACAGCCTTGCCAAAATCGGTGAGATTGACGTCCCGCTCGCTGTCTGTTTTTACACGCGGACCTTTTGTCGTTTGGATTGAATCCAGCATATTGCCATCCATTATTTAGAGACCTCCGTTACTTTGCTGGTTCGCATTAACCAAGAAGCTGGATTGATATGACGGTGATCTCAAAGCTGAGGATCGCATGCCCCTATTAATCCGTCCTTCCTGACGGTTTGGTCTTTGGTATGGATGAGCAGACCTTAAAACGACTATCCCCTGACCTATTTCGATGACCCATGTGAACGGGGGTGTCGAAATAAATAGTGCGCTGACTTCGTAAATATGGCGCTAACCACTTGAAATCCTTAGGTAAAACCGGTGTTGGATGATGTCTCCCACTTCCCGATCGGCTCCCCATGTGCCTCTTGATCCCATATATGTCGTCAAGATGGCCCATCGACCACTAGATATAGTAGGCTAATTGAAATTTGGGTCAATACTTAGTTGGCCTGTTTGTAAATATTTTTTGATTCTTTTGCTTCGTTCATAAATATTTAACGAATGGCCCCCCGTTGAGACTCAAAATATGGCATACTTGCTGGTAAGCAACGGGAGAATTTTATGCCAAAAGATGCACCAAATTTTGAACCATCGGTTGATCCTGATGAGCTTCGGGAGCAAGTCAAAGAAAAATACCGGGAAGTCGCGACTGACCCGGATGGCGAATTTCATTTTCATACCGGGCGCTATTTGGCGCATCGCTTGGGGTATGACGCGGCCATTGTCGATCCGATGCCGGATGCAGCGGTCGAATCATTTGCCGGCGTTGCCAATCCGCATTCGATGATGCCTTTGGAAGAAGGTGCTAAAATTGTTGATGCGGGATCAGGTGCCGGATTTGATTCGTTTGTCGCGGCTGCTCAGGTCGGGCCATCGGGTAAAGTGATTGGCATCGATATGACCGAAGAAATGCTCGAAAAGTCTCGCGTGACGGCCGTCGCCATGGAACTCGATCATGTTGAATTCCGCGAAGGTCTGTTGGAAGAGATGCCGGTTGAAGATGGTTGGGCAGACATTCTCATCAGCAACGGCGTTTTTAATCTCTGCTCCGACAAGCAGGGGGTTTTTAGCGAAGCCTACCGAGTGCTCAGGCCAGGAGGCCGGCTGCAATTTGCCGACATTGCCAATGGCAAACCGGTCCCGGAGGGCGCCCTCAACAACATTGACCTCTGGACCGCCTGAATTGCCGGTGGCCTGCCGTGTGCAGGTTGGCAGAAAATGTTGGAAGACACGGGCTTTGTGAATGTCGATATTGGTGATCCGATAGACACCTTTGGCGGCGCCGGCGGTGAGCCAAACGCCCGTGCCTTCGAAGTCTACGGCTACGCTTTTTTGGCGTTCAAACCGGGGTAATTGTTAACATTGTAATAAAGGTTCCTGGAACCTTTATTACAATTAAATTTCTCAAAGCGTGGAAAAATGCCCTCTAGGCCCTGCATATTAACTACATGCCACGTAACCCACGCCTTATTGTTCCCGGAATGCCGCACCACGTAACTCAACGGGGTACACGGCGGCAACAGACTTTTTTTGGTCCCGGAGATTATCAAGCTTATAAATTATTGTTGGCAGAATGGTGCCAACGAAGAGATATTGCAATTTGGGCTTATTGCTTAATGCCCAATCATGTTCACCTCATTGTAGTCCCATCAACATCTGATGGTTTGAGTTCAATGGTCGGGCAGGTTCATCGGCGCTATTCAAGAATGATCAATAAACGCATGGATTGGACGGGTCATCTTTGGCAGGAGCGATTTTATTCCTGTGTTATGGACGAAGCCCATACATTGTCCGCTATGCGCTATGTGGAACAAAACCCCGTTCGTTCGAATTTAG
>CAJXJM010000332.1 GCA_913054205.1 uncultured Rhodospirillaceae bacterium | reverse complement strand
TGAGGAGACCGAGAAAGGCGGCGCAGTTCGCTACGCTTTGGCGGCAATTAAAAATGTCGGCGAGGCGGCAATGGATACGGTTGTCAAGGAACGCGACGCAAATGGCGACTACCAAGATGTCGCTGATCTCGCCAATCGTCTCGATACAAAGTCGATCAATAAACGCCAGGTTGAGAATTTGATCCGTTCAGGTGGATTAGACGTGCTCAATCCCAATCGCAAGCAGATGTATGAAGGCGTTGCGGCCATTGTCAGTCATGCAGGCGCAGCGCAACAGGAGCGTGAAAGCGATCAAATTGGATTGTTTGGCGCTGAAGAAAGCGTTGTCGCGAATATAGCACTGCCGGAAATAATGGACTGGCTGGAAACGGATCGGCTTAAAGAAGAATTTGATGCAATAGGCTTTTATCTGTCCGCTCATCCATTGGACAGTTATGTAAAAGCGCTGGAGAGGCTCAAAATTTCCTCTTACGCCCAATTGGAAGCAAGCAATGCGTCGGGGCCTGTGAAAATTGCCGGCATGGTCATCTCCAAAAAAGAACGCCTTTCCGCCAAAGGCAATAAATACGCATTTGTTCAATTATCAGATGCGTCGGGCTCCTACGAAATTACGGTATTCTCTGAGATTTTGGCGGCGAGCCGCGATCTCCTTGAAGCTGGCAGTAAGGTGATCATCAATGCATCGGCTGACAGCAAAGATCAGCTTAAACTTCTCGCCAATCGCATCGCATCGCTCGATGAAGCAACTGCGAAGACCAGTGCGGGTTTGAAAATCTATGTCGACGATGCGGCACCGCTCAGTTCAATCAAAGAAATATTAGAACGGGAAGGGCGCGGCAGAGGAAATATCATCTTGGTTTCCAGAATCGATATGCAGACCGAAGTAGAAACCAGCTTGCCAGAAAAATACGCCGTCTCTCCAGCAATGGCTCAAGCGGTGAAGGCAATTCCAGGTATCGTCGAAGTGCGGGAAGTGTAATTTCTATTCCACAATATCGTATTTTTCGGCCTGGCCGCTTTTCTCAAACAACGCGTTGATTTCCTTTTTTAGCTCTATCATCCGAAGTTCTCGTCCAACGGCGACTTTGTTGAAAACTTCTAAGTTCTCCATTTTCTCGCGCAGTTCAGCTTCAGCATCTTTATAGGCTGTGACGTCAGAACGAATGCCCACCAGCCCGCCTTCAGATGTGCGGTAGTCCGTGGATTGGATCCAGCGACCATCTTGAGCCTGTCGAATGAGGGGTTCGCCGGTGCATTGATTGTGTTGATCTAGAAGCGCCTTTTTCATTTCCGCAATTTGATCGCCCGGTATTTTTGATCGCTTGATATCCTCATCGACCAATTCACCGAAGCTGATCCCGGGCACCAATATATCAGCAACGCGCGAATAAATTTCTCTATAATTGTCATTGCAGATAACCAGACGATCTTCTGAGCCATATACAGCAAAGCCTTCAGTGATATTTTCGATCGCATCACGCAACAAATTGGTAGCCGCTTGAGCGTCCTGCTCTATCTGTCTTGTAATTTCACCCTGAGCTTTCAGCTCTTTCGCCTGTTCCTTGATTTGATTTTCGAGATCAACCTGGTGCAGAGAGGTGACGGTAAGGCGCCAATGCATAAAAAATCCCATCGCAATGACAACAAAGCCTGTGTAGGCACCTATGGCTATCCAGTTTTGCCACTCTGGTGTCTCGCTGCCGGCAGCTTGTGCATTTGCAGTCCAAAAAATTACTACAATCAATATCAGGACGGCTAGGACGTTCAGGATTTTTAGTTTTCTTAGTTTCATGTGTAAAACAGTATAACGCAGTTGATAACTCCCTAAAATTAAAAAGAAATTCGCTTATTGCGCTAAATTTGATGTCACCATTTCGAGCATTGCTGAACCAATCTTTGATAACTCAGTGGAGTGTCAATTTGACGATTACGGGTTATCATTCGGCGTTCGATTGGAGATTTTATCCTATTGAGCCGCGCGCCCAAATTTCGAAGTGCTCCCTGACTGGCAATCTTAGAGGAGGTTCCAAAAGCTGGCGATAGGTTCTTAACAATCCTCCATATCCGATCATTAAAAGCGCGTTCCAATGTGGCGATGCTGTTTTGGAAAGCCGCCACATGTTCATGTTCGTGATCCAAAATGGCGGCGTACTGGCAGGAACCGCGACGATATTTGTTAAGGATGTAGACCTTTAATCTCGTCACCAAAATTTCAACATCTGCGGTTTGGATACGCGCACAGTATCGATTTCTGCCAAGTCGTGCGACCTGAGACTTGGTTTGATAGGCGACACTATGCCCACTTGAAGTTAGTCCGAGTGCTCGTTCATTAGGACTGACGCGGGAACTTGCAGAACGATTTGCCAGACGTCGCAGTTGGGGCTGAGTTACGCTCAAATCATAGTTGATATTTCTTGAAATCGTTTTCACCGAAAATTCTATTCGTTTTGTGAGGGCAGGGCAGGTTCGTCTCGACTGAGCATCAGCAACACCAATATTGACCAGCAAAAATGCCAATATAAGAGTCAAAAAGAGGCCGGTTTTTAGTGTAAATGGTCGCATATTAGGTTCCATGTCATTCACTGCCATTCAATCACCGGATGCCGCCAATCACAATTCACAATTTGTCATGATTAAATTCTCCAAATAGTCGCCTTTTGTTCTTGCATTACGTGGCTAAAGCGCCTAAAACCCGCGCTTAAATCCACACGCGGGCTTAGCGGTCGCGGCGCAAATTCGCCGATGTATCGCTCCGGTGTTTCGAATGTTCGAAATAGCGTCCGCGGAGGTATAACCGGAAAAGGAAAGAAAACATGGCTTTGCCAACTTTTACGATGCGCCAAATGCTTGAATCTGGCGTTCACTTTGGTCACGTTACCCGCCGTTGGAATCCCAAGATGGATGAATACATCTTTGGAATTCGCCAAGGCATTCACATTATAGATTTGCAACAAAGCGTTCCGATGATGTATCGGGCAATGCAGGCTGTTGGCGAAATTGTCGCTGGCGGTGGTCGCGTTCTTTGGGTTGGCACGAAACGCCAAGCCAGTGAGCCAATTGCGGAAGCAGCAAAACGTTGCGGTCAATATTACGTTAATCACCGTTGGCTCGGTGGCATGATGACCAACTGGAAAACCATTTCAAACTCAATTCGTCGTTTGAAGGCGCTCGAAGAGCAGCTTTCGGAAGACAATGAGGAAGTTGTTGGTCTGACCAAGAAAGAATTGCTCAAACTCACGCGCGAACGTGACAAGCTTGATCGTTCATTGGGCGGCATCAAAGATATGGGCGGCTTGCCTGATATTGTCTTTGTTCTCGACACCAATAAGGAATATCTCGCTGTTGCAGAAGCGAACAAGCTGGGCATTCCTGTTGTTGGAATCTTGGATACCAACTCCGATCCAGATGGCATCACTTACCCAATTCCTGGAAATGATGATTCCATTCGGGCAATCAATTTCTACTGCGATATGATTGCAGGTTCTGTTCTCTCTGGTATTCAAACAGAGATGGCAGCCAGCGGCACTGATCTTGGTGAACAGGAAGTTGCGCCTGTTGAGGAACTTCCAACGGAAGCGCCGGCTGAAGAAGCTAAACCAGAAGAAGCTAAACCAGAAGAAGCTAAAGCA
>CAJXJM010000331.1 GCA_913054205.1 uncultured Rhodospirillaceae bacterium | reverse complement strand
AATTCTTGATAGAGCGCGCCGGCTAAGGGGTGAAATGCAGCGCTACCCAAGGGTGCCGCGGGCAACGTTTCATGTAGTTTAGCGGCACTTTTTGGTGAAATCCCAAAAGAAAAATCGCTCCCTTTTCCTGTGAGACCCGCTAGGAAATGCCGAAGACCTTGCGGTAGGCCGCGCTTGAAGTTTTGCGCCGACGTCAACAGGCCCAAAGGGTAGCGCGCCTCGATTTTTGCGCGCTCCAGATCGGCGTTTGAAGATAGGCTTGCCAAATACTTTTCGAAATATTGCTCATAGCCGCCCAAAAGCTCATCTCCGCCTTGGCCATCTAAAAGAACGGTAACGCCTGCTTCTTTGGCGAGACGAAAGACGCACCACTGAGCGTATTGGCTGGTGCTGCCGACAGGGAGTTCGTTGTGCCAGATAAAAGAAGCGAGCTCGGACTGGAAATCCTCAGCCGTAGGTTTTGTCACATGTGAGGTGGTTGATGTGTGGTTGATGATCTGTTCAGCCCAAGGCCACTCGTCGGCTTCTGAGCCTGGAAAACGCCCTGTAAAAACGTCATAGGGGTTGTCTCTACCGCGAATATCTTTGGCGAGGCAGACTATTGAGCTCGAATCGAGGCCGCCCGATAGACAAGATCCCAAAGGCACATCGCTTCTCATGCGCAGTTTTACAGAATCTGTGAATAAGTCGCGAAAATGATTTTGCGCCTCTGGCTCGCTCATTCTCGCGTAATCGGCATTGGGTGCGACGTCCCAGTAGCGCTGGATTTTGTATTCCAAAGTTTTTGTGTTGAGAGTTAGGCTATGGCCGGGGGGTAATTGCTTGATATCGTCGAAGACCGTTTGCTCTTCGTCATCCAAGCCTTGTGTCGGATGATAGAGAAAACGCAACACTCGATCCTGATCGTAAGCGCTGCCAATATTTTCCAACGCCAAAAGGGCTTTGTATTCTGAGGCAAAGGCGAAACAGTCGCTACCACTGTGAAAGAGAAACGGTTTTTCGCCAAATCTGTCTCGAGCGCAAAAAAGCTGCTGGCGATCCGCGTCAAATAGAGCGAAAGCAAACATGCCGTTCAGCTCGTCCAATGCATTTTCACCCCAATGTTGGTAGGCTTTCAAAAGAACTTCTGTATCAGAAGCGGTATCGAGCGAGACTCCTTCGGCTTTCAATTTCGCGCCAACTTCAAGATAGTTATAGATCTCACCATTAAACGTAATGACCTGCGTGCCATTTATCATTGGTTGATGACCGGCTTCACTCGTATCGATGATCGAGAGACGGCGGTGACCCAACACTACGTTCCTGTCTGACGATTGCCAGAGTCCAGAATCATCCGGTCCACGGTGCTCCTGCAGATTGTTCATATGCTCGACAGCGCTAGAACTGACAGGCCGTTTTCCGATTATTCCTGCTATGCCGCACATGAATTTGCTTTTTTTGTCATTTTAGCGCGCTCATACAACTCAAACAGGCTTCGATGACATCCTCTGACTTGATTGAAAGAATAGACGAACCGGCAGTTCGAAAACCCGCTTTATTGCTTACTTGGTCTCTCATTTCCTGAGGGTAAAATATATGATTATTGTCGCCAAATGGAAACCACACGCCTGGTTTTGCGCGGACACTGAATATCGCGATGCAGCGACGTTTCATTAAAGCAGCTAAATGCATCGGCCCACTATCATGGCCTAAATAAAACACTGCCTTTTTCATGGCCAGCGCGCTTACCCTCGGATCCGTTTTGCCGCACAAATCCAATACAGGACCTTGCCAGTTTTGGGCCAAGGACAAGGATCGCTCGCTTTCGTCCTCGGCACCAATAAGCAAAAGACCCAATGCAGGGTATGCCTCAGAAATAGACTTTAAAACCATCTGCCAGTTTGAATCGCCCCAATCCTTATCCGGTAGTTTGCCACCAACGCAGAGCGCTATATGCGGAATATCGTCAAAGGCATCTGCAATGAGTTTGGCAGCCTGATTTTCTTCCGATGGCGCAAAATCCAATCCAAACGTGCTTGGCCAAGAAAGACCAACAACGCGCAAGAGGCGCTCGCTTTCCGATTCCCAAAGGCTGCTCGATTTGGATTGATACTGCCTCAGAGCATTTGCAAACGGCATCCCCTCGATGCTGGAAATGCCACAGGATTTGAAAAATAAAAATTCTTTTGCAAGTGCCATTCTTCGTGAGGGCTCCGATAAGTAGATTAACTTATGGGGCGACCAGGTTTTTATGGATTTTCGGGTTTGCTGCATTAAAGAAATGCCGCCGCCAGGAGGGAAAACAAAATAGTCAGAAATTAAATCGCTTCGCCCGAATAGCGATTCCAATTGTGCGGCACGGCCCATAATTGGCGTATTCGTCAATATCCTGAGTTCAGATTCTGGGTATTGCTCTCGGATGGCGCAGAGTGCTGGCAACGATACGACTGCATCGCCAATACTGCCTCGCCTGAAAATTAATATATTCTGGGCCATAAAATTAGTGCTAAGTCGTGATAGAATTAATGGATATCAAATTTACTAATTGCTCGTATGGCATTATTATTACTAAACAATTTCGATATATTAAAGAATTTGAGATATATATATTAAAGAATTTGAGAGATTATGGGTCAAAAATTCCTTAAGAGCGACCGCATACGTGTTTTGGTCAACGGCATCCACGCCAAAAGTGGCGGTGGTGTGACCTATTTACGCAATATTTTACCGCTCCTCGCGAATGACGAAGAACTGGAAATTCATCTCTTTATCCACCGAGATCAATTTGATCTCTTTGGCATTTTGGACGAACGCATCAGATTGCATCTATTGAACTTTAAAAGCGGATTTTTCTCGAACCTCATTTGGGAACAGGTCGCGATACCGATTTTAGCGAATATTATGTCAGTGGATGTCACCGTGTCTCCGGCAAATTACGGTCCTCTTTTTGCGCCAGCCCAGATTATTATGCTGCGGAATTCTCTAGCTGTTGCGGGCAAAGAAAAACGTCCGATCAAAAGATTGTATTGGGGGGGGCTCACGTTAATGACTGCGCTTTCTCTTTTGACCAGCAGGCGCGCGATAGCCGTATCCGACTATGCGCGTAAAGCGCTCACATTTGGGCTCGGTGAAAGGTTTCAGAATAAAGTTATCGTCATACATCATGGAGTGAGTGAAATGTTTGTATCAGATAATACAGTTTCACGAAAAAACTACCTACTAGCGGTTTCTGATATATACGTGCAAAAAAATTTGCATACGTTAATTCAAGCTCTTTCCAGGATCAGAGAAAATTTTCCAGATATTATTTTAAAAATCGCCGGAAAGGCGATTGATGAAGGATATTTGCAGGAACTACGTATTGCACTAGACCAGGCGCATTTAAATGATGCCGTTGAATTTTTAGGCGAGAAAAATTCAGATGAATTGTTAAAACTATATCAAGAGTGCAAATTGTTTATATTTCCGTCGACCGTGGAGACTTTTGGCAATCCGCTGGTTGAAGCAATGGCCTGTGGCGCACCGATCATTTCATCAAATACGGCTGCGATGCCTGAAGTCTTAGGTGATGCGGGACAATATTTTGATCCACTAGATACAAAAGATATGGCAGATAAAATTATGGGTTTGTTGGATGACGATGAAGAAAGAAG
>CAJXJM010000330.1 GCA_913054205.1 uncultured Rhodospirillaceae bacterium | reverse complement strand
TTTTCCATGGGTTTTACTGGTATTTAGTGGTGTTTAGTAAAATTTTAGTGTAATTTTTGTAGTATTTTAGTGGGGTTTACTTGGCCCTTGCGTCATCGGCCAGACAATGCAGAACCGCGAGCATGCCAGCGACTTTACTCACATAAAGGCCGAGTTCCTCATTGCTGAGCGCTAATCCCAATTTGTTAACGGTCGCTTCCTGGCCGAGGTTGAAACTGGCCATCAACGCAATCATCTCTTCATCCCAGAACGTAATATAACGCTTCCAGTCATTGCCAAATTTACGTTTGACCAGAATTTTAATTCCATCGTGATTGAGGTCACCCCACCATGACACTTCGGGGATTGGCCGGCATTGAAATGCGGGGGCCTGGGTAACTGCAAATTCCTCTTTTTCCGACTTATTGTCTTTGTAGTTTTTTGCGAGACATTTGGTGACTGCGATCCGCTCCTCTACATCTTCAATATAGATTTTGAGATCGTCTCCGGCCAATCGTTTATCTTGGGCCTTCAAATAAATAAAACTTTCAAGTTCATGGATGCCTTGAAGTTTACTTTTATAGCGAATCCATTTTTTGATATACGAATTCCAATTATTTTTGTATTTGCGCTTTACATATTTCTCCATACTAGCATGGCTTTTTTTCCACCATCCTACCTTGGGCATCGGCGGGCAGGTGGCGCTAAAGGCAGGAGAAATTCCAGCACCATCAATGCTAAAAATCGAAACAGTAAAAAACGCGGTGAGCAGGAAAATCACCATCCGCCGGAAGGTCATATGGGTCCCCGCATTAATTGTGCCATTGTCGATGGTAGCCAAAATACGATCAATTTACAATTGTACGGCGGTGAACACGCCCATAGATTAAAACCTAAGCGGTGCTTTCCAGACACTGACAGCTCCCCCTTTGATGACCGCAGGGCAATATTAAAAACATAGATTGGCCGGCAATCGTCTGTTTTAAAGCGTCCCAATATACTATTTTATCGGTGCCAAAGGTGAGACTAAGAAGGATGCGTGGTTTTTCGGTTTTCGCATATGGCTCCGTGGCATGCGAAAAATTGTCGCCGACAATAATAGCCTCACCAAGTTTGTACAGATAAGTTTGGGTGTCGTCCCGAGTATCTTTGTACAATAGATTTCCATGACCTGCATCGAGCTCGAACAACGGTGTTATCAGCGTGTAGGCATTTGCACCTTCCACAAAGTCAAGATGCCACGCCTCGATATTGGCGCGATTTCCAACGACCAAAAAACCCGAATAGAGCGTGATATCATTTTCGAAATCGACGAGTTGCTTAACTTCATCTCGAATGTCCAGCGCTTCGAATACATTTTTAAATAGCTCGTATGTGTGCCAATTGTTGTTTGCGACCCATATCAACGGCTCTTTACCGTAGGAGGTATAGAAGTAGGATTGGTCATTTGCGCCAATCTCCCCCACTCTGCTCTCCCCGTCCTCAAAAAGGGACGCATCCTCTGGAGATTCTAAATGAGGTAGGATATGGGAATGATATGCAGACCTAATATCATCCAATATTTTTTCATCGAACACAAATGTATAAGCATTCGATTTCGGATCAATTTTTTTTAAGGCTGACATCGTTTTCCTCAATCGAATATCTTTGAGTTTATACTAATGCTTGATGATTGAATGGCAATGGATCGTTACACAAATTGACCGCAGGCATGACCTGATGCCCAGGCCCATTGAAAATTAAACCCGCCCAAATGCCCGGTAACATCAACCGCTTCTCCGATAAAATAAAGACCTGGCACGGCGCGGACTTCCATGGTTTTTGAGGATAGTTCCGTGGTATCCACCCCGCCAACCGTCACCTCTGCTGTACGGTAGCCTTCCGAGCCATTGGGTGTGATTTGCCATGCATTAATGTGATCTGCCAAGCGGCGCAAAGATTTATCTGAGGTCTCCGCCAAACGTCCGTCACATCCCGTCCATTCGACCACCCTATAGGCCAAGCTTTTGGGAAGCAGGTGGGCGAGGATCGTGCGTACTTCCTTTTTTGGCTGACTGTCTTTGGCCTCTTTTAAATGCGAAAACAAATCGATTTCAGGAAGCAAATTGACAGAAATCGTATCGCCTTCGCGCCAATAGGAAGAGATTTGCAAAATGACCGGCCCGCTCAATCCGCGGTGGGTAAAAAGCAGTGCCTCAGAAAAACTCACCTTCCGGAGCTTGACCGATGCATCCACAGAGACACCTGATAAGCCATCAAGCTTTGCCAGCGTATCAGCGTCAAAAGTCAATGGCACCAAACCGGGGCGCGGCTCAATCACGTTAAGTCCAAACTGTTTGGCGATTGTGTAACCGAACCCGCTTGATCCCATTTTAGGAATGGATGGACCGCCGGTGGCAATGACAACAGACTCGACCTTATGATTTTTCCGGTCCGTCTCAACCGTAAAGCGATCTTCATTTTTGGTGATTTTTGTCGCTTTGGTTGCGGTCTGGATGGTCACGCCATTTGCTTCATCAAGCAACATGCCAGTGATTTGTTGGGCGGTACCATCGCAAAATAGCTGGCCGTGTTCACGCTCATGATACTCAATGTTGTGGCTTTCCACCAAGGCAATGAAATCATGCTGGGTATAACGCTTGAGCGCCGAGACACAGAAGCGCTGATTATTGGAAAGGTAGTTATCGGGCGAGGCGTAGAGATTGGTAAAGTTGGCGCGACCACCGCCGGAAATACGAATTTTCTCGCCAACTTTTGCAGCATGATCGAGCAAAAGCACCCGGCGCCCGCGTTTATTTGCTTCCACCGCGCACATAAGTCCGGCCGCTCCGGCACCAATAATTATGATATCGTAGTGTTGCTCAAAATCAGTCATGCGCGAGGTATATAGATTTCAAAGTGGCCTAGCACCCCAAAAGTGGCCTAGAATTATTTGAGAAGCTCGCTTAATGGGGGTAATAGCGGAGATTATGAGCAATTCTGATCATCAATCACCACTGCATCAGCAAAACATTGATCTGGCTGTTCAGGTGCGCAGGCCGGCAGGCTCCCCGAGGCCGAAGAGATTTACCACAAAATTTTAAAATCTATTTCCGAACATCCGATAGCGCTGCATTTGCTCGGTCCAATCATGGAAGCGATATGAAAGCCAACTCGCTCCATTACTTGAAATATTGCGGTAATCTGGTGGCCTTAGAGCCCGGCAGCAACTGCCGCTTCAAGTGCCAGAGCACGGGCTTCATTTGACAACCCAACAAGACGGAGACTAGTGACAACTTGGCGAAGCACAATAGGATTAACCTGCGTTGGTCCCGCTTGTCCTAAGGCCAACATCCCCAACAACACCACTTCACCGCGTTTTACTTCATCGACGGCTTTGTTGAGAGATCGCCAAAGAGCCGATTGCGGCATCACGGTCGATGATTGCGGTGGGCCATCCAGCAAAGCTTCCCAGCGACGCGCAGGAACGGGATCACCCAGCGCCTCAAGGAGACTATACATTAGCGTCGCGCGGGTATGTGCTGCCTCGATATCAACTGGTTTCTCTTCACTGGTCGCGGTTTCAGCTTTCCACCAAGCATCAAGTTTTGTCGTGCTCCAATCTTCATCCGAGGTATGACCGGTTAACCGTGCCAAAGGCGCCAACTGATCTCGCAGCGCAGCCGCCTT
>CAJXJM010000329.1 GCA_913054205.1 uncultured Rhodospirillaceae bacterium | reverse complement strand
GCACAGTCACTCCCTTCCGTAAAGGTCAACTGTTACAATCATTCCATAAATTGAAATTTAAATCACGAAAATAAGGCATTAACGCCCAATTCAATATGATTTATTCCATTATTCGTAATTTTCTATTGCAACACAGTCCATTTCAATATCGAAGGGCATCATCCAGGAGCCAACGGTAACAAATGTCCGAGATGGCGCCTCCACGTCAAAATACTCAGCGTAGACTTCGTTTATTTGCGCAAAATATCCGGAATTGGAGCAATATATGTGAACATTGAGAATATTCTCTAAGCTGCTTCCTGCCGCTTCCAGAATGCGCTTGATATTCTCGATCGACTGGCGCGTTTGGACTTTGATATCGCTTAAGACAAATTCGCCGGTTTCCGGGATAAGGGGCGGTATGCCAGAGACATAGACGAAACCACCAGCCTTGGTTGCCAGAGAGATTGGAACAGCGGGTTTGCCATTGGGCAAAACCGGCATGTTAAATCCGGGGACCTCGACGACTTCTTTTTTCATAAATTTATTTCCTGTTTGTTTTGGGAGTAATTCTGAGATCATACTAAACCAACATTTTGATACTTTACCAGGGAGAAGACCATGCTCAAGTTTTCCGCCAACATCGGCATGATGTTCAATGAAATAGAAAATCCTGTCGCGCGCATTCAAGCGGCACAGGATGTTGGTTTTGATGCCGTCGAACTCCTTTTTGTCTATGATATTCCGATAGAAGATCTGATTGCTGAGACCGAACGAACGGGTATCTCCTGGTCGGTTGTTAATATCGCCGTTGGTGAAGGCATTCAAATGGGTCCGTTGGTTGCCGCTGCTCCCGGCAAAGAAGCGGCGTTTCGAGAAAACCTTGCCGCCGCCAAAAAATATTGCGCGGCGCTTAAACCGACAGGGATGGTAGTTCCGGCCTACAGGCCACCTGACGGCGTTTCCAAAGCAGAAGCCCTGCCTGTTTTTAAGGAAAATATGCGCATTGCAGCGGAGGAGATGAGCGATCTTGGCATTCCCGTAATCATTGAAGCGCTCAACCCTGAAATACGGCCCAATTCTCTTCTAAACACGACTGCTGAAGTTATGGCCGTAGTGGAAGAATTGGATCATCCAAATCTCGGCATGGAATATGACCAATATCACATGTATTTAGCCGGCGAAAACATGGAAGAGACGGTTGAGAAGTATCTTGCCTATATCGGTAACATTCAAATCGCTGATTGTCCGGGGCGTGGTGAGCCCGGCACTGGAGAAGTCGACTATGACAGTTTCCTCAGCACTCTTGATCGGATTGGCTACGATAAGTGGGTTGCGCTTGAGTACATGCCGACGGGCGATACCGTCGAGACTCTCAAATGGATCGAGAAATGGCGCTAGAGCACTACTTCGGCTTTCCAGAAATTGATCACCGGCGGCTCATCCCAATAGCGGGTTTCCCAATTTTCATCCATCCGATCCATGTCGGAGAAATATTCAATCTCCCCGCCCAACGGGCATTTAAAATACCAATGCAGATTGGAGCCAAGATTATGGCGGCCAGGATTTCGTGAAGTATCCCAGTTCCTCTCCCGCATATACTTCCCGCCCAAAATAATCTGCTCTAGATCCTTCACTTCAAAAGCAACGTGATTGAACTTCGTGCGATTGCCGCGATGGGACAGGAACCAGTTGTGATGATAGGTTGAGCCATCACATTGCATAAAATCACCCATGCCAGTCACTGCATCGGTCAGCCGAAAACCCAGCCGGTCGGTATAAAAACTCACCGCCTTTTCCCGGAATTCGACGGGGAAGTTATAAACAACATGACCAATGCGATAGGGACGCGTGCGATGCTCTTGGGTTTTTTCTATCGTTTCGTTGAGGCGCGGCGTAAATTTATTGAAGTTTAATACAGGCGCTTCTTCAACGACCTCAACGGCATCCTCGACGCGAAATGAAATACCAATGCCAAGCTCATCATAGGCGTGAAGCCCGCCATCTGCGTCTTCGGTTACATCGCGGTCTTTGGAAAGCTCAGCACCAATTGCGTCCAGACTTTCTTTGCTATCGACACCCCAAACGACTTCGCGGACCGTCGGTCCATCTTCGTAAGGTGTCGACAAGCTTGAATCATTAATATCTTTGATAATGAAAGTCTGGTTCTCAAGCGTCGTAAAAGTAGCCCCTTTTGCTCCGCCCTCTTTGTTCTCTAAACCCCAATCATCGAGAAACCGAGTACAGGTTTCAATGTCATCAACGCCGTAAACGAGGCCTTCTATTCGATTAATCCCCATTCGCCTATTCTCCTTAAATTTAACCCCTAAATTTTTTTGTTTTTAATTATCTTCCAACATAAACCTATTTTGAGAGAAATAAAATCCTCTTAAAAGATACAAATTAGCTGTCACCGCGCTCATAGGTTTTATGATCTGTCGGATAATGGAAGATGACGTCAGGCTCCTCATCCGTCTTTCGTGCATCGTCCAATTGGCCCATCAGCGATCTGATGTGGGCAATAAGATTGATTACCAGCGAACGCATAAGGGCACTCGAGCCCTGCAATTCGCTATCAAAAACCTTTTACGGCACCAGCACGCAAATAGTTTCGCCAGATGCAGTCGCGGTCGCAGAGCGCGGTTTATCGCTGATCAATGCCATTTCACCAAACATTTGGCCGGCATTAATGGTGCCTAAGACTTCCTTGCCACTGTCCGATTGGCGCGATATTTCGACCGCACCAGAAGCAACAAGAAAAGCGCTGTTGCCAGCTTCGCCTTCGCTAAAAATCACGTCTTCATCCGAATATGTCTTTTGCTCCATGTCCATTAGTCCAGCATAACCGAACCACGCGGTGTCGCAATCTCTAGTTTTATCCGGTCAGGACTTTCCCCAGCCGGATCAATTTGCACCAAATGATCAACACCGATTGATGATAGGGCGTTCGCCAACCGCGTTTGCTCAGATGACATCAAAGTTAGGTTTTGAAACCGACATCCGAGATCTGTCATTTTTGCGAGTGGGGGTGCGTTATTTTTCCATTCAATGATCGACGGACATAGGCCTTGTTGGGGCAAACTACCGTCTTCTCGAATGGACAGTTTCCAGTTGAGATCACCACGCTGCATCGCAACAATTTCACCAAAATCATCAGATGTCTGTGAAAGAGTGTTCTCTACATTTTCCGTTCGTGCCACCCAGGTCAGAATGCGAGGACGCTCGGCAATTCGCGCTTGTTGTTTTGGGTTATCGAGGTCAAACTAACGCGGCTTTTTTGGTGCTTCTAGATGTGGCGCAATGGCGATGATTTCGAAGTAACAGATGTTGCCCAAACTCATTACATGATTGTGAGTACCCATTTGCAGATGTTCGCCGCCTTTTGGCACTTCCACGCCGCATCGCTCGGAAATATAGGCAACGCCCTGTTCCAGACTAGCTGCACCCAAGACAAAGTGATCAATTTCAAGCGCCATGATTATTCCAATTGGGTGAGGGCTGCGATGAAGCTGTCTTCACTAATCACCTTCGTGACATGGCCTTTACTGTTGGTATCTTCGACCAGCAAAACGTCACCAAGCTTTGCGATCCGGCTCTCGCCATCACTAACCGTGATTTCTATTGCGCCTTGCACAACGGCAAAGTATTGGCGGCGCGGCGCCGGATGGGCAATGCCAACCCAACCAA
>CAJXJM010000328.1 GCA_913054205.1 uncultured Rhodospirillaceae bacterium | reverse complement strand
TATGACTGGATATTGCCGAGCCAGGATAATCTCGGACGCCGTCATCTCGATTCATACTACCTCGCTAAAAATCTCTCCGCGCCAGAGCCAATTATCGAATCCAACTCAACGCTTTTCGCCATTAACGCGATCCGGAAAAGCGACCTCATTGGCTGGCACCCCACCCAGGTGATTGGCGATGGAAAGGAAACAGGATTGATGGCATTGCCAGTTTCTGACATTACGCTGACCCGTACTGACGGTATAAGCTATCGGCGGTCGAGTGTATTGTCTCCGGCTGCTTTGCTATTGATAGATGAATTAAAGAACGTCGGCACCGAGATGATCAAAAGCAAACTGGTCATGCCCCTTTCTAAAAGCAATCAAAGATGACATTCCAATTAGTTATTGCTTTGGCTTAAGGTGTGAATTGTCGGACCGCCCTTCTCGTGCCAGGATGACTTAATAAAATGAGGAACCCAACCATTGAGCTCTGATCGTCCAAATATTGTTTTCATCCTGTCTGACCAGCACGCAGCGAACGTCCTCGGCTGCTACGGCGACGAAATAGTGCAAACCCCTAATTTAGATAAACTCGCCGCCGAAGGTGTTGTGTTTGATAATACCTACACGCCCTCTCCCATTTGCGTGCCCGCCCGCATGTCGCTTTTGACGGGTAGATACCCCTACCGGCAAAGTTGCTGGACGAATAGCGATGCTTTAAATTCAGATATCCCAACAACAGCGCATGCGCTTGGCGCGGCGGGATATTATCCCGCGCTCATTGGCCGGATGCATGCGATTGGGCCTGACCAACTGCACGGCTATGCCCGGCGCGAGATTGGTGATCATCTTACCGATTGGTATGGCGGTTTTGCCTATTCACTTGGCGTGTTGGATAAAGCTCAGCGGCCGTTCAAAGAAAGCTTGGTTAATTCAGGCCCGGGACAAATGAGCTATGAATTGGTCGACCGCGAAGTCACCAAGAACAGCCTGGCCTATCTGGACGAGATTGCCGAAAAGCGTAAAAATGGCGACAATGCGCCTTTTTCGTTAAACGTTGGCTACATGCTGCCGCACCAGCCCTATGTTGCGGATCCTGAAATTTATAAGTTATATGAGGGCAAAATTGCCCCGCCAAAATTATCTCGACCAGAAGATGAGGGTGACGACACCTACCTCGCCTGGTGGCGCGCACAAACCGGCCTCAATGAGATTACCGAAGAAGATGAAATTCGCGCCCGAACCGCCTATTACGCTCTAGTCGATACAATGGACCGTGAGATCGGCAAAATTTTGGATAAACTCGAAGAACATAATTTGTTGGAAAACACGCTGATCATCTACTCCTCCGACCACGGCGATCAATTGGGCGAGCGCGATCTCTGGTGGAAGCAGACATTTTACGATGAATCCGCAAAAGTCCCCTTGATAATGAAATGGGCGGGTGAACTCAAATCCGGCGAACGCCGGGATCAAATCGTCAATCTGGTGGATGTATCCGCCGCCATCGTTGAGGCTGGGGGGTGCGAGCCTTTGCCGGGCATCGATGGTAAAAGTCTTTTGCCGGTAGCGCGCAATGGCGAGGCGGAATGGGGCGACACAACTTATTCGGAGTATTGCACAGATGGCCTGCTGGCCTGGTCCGGCGGACGCGTATTGCAATCCCGGATGATCCGCCAAGGCCAGTGGAAATTCAATTATTATCACGGTTGTCCAAGCCAGCTGTTTGATCTAAATAATGATCCAAATGAAATGACAAATCTCACCGAAGACCCGGATCATCAAGAAATCAAAAATAAACTTGAAGCCCTGCTTCTGGCGGATTGGAACCCAGAGGAAATCGATAAAGACATTCAGTCTCGCAACAAAGAAAAGGCCATTCTCAAAGCCTGGGCACAATCGGTAAAACCAGCGGACACCTTTCGCTGGGAAACCAAAATGGAAGATAATTGGCTGGTTTCTGATTAAGCCGGCTTAGAAGGCAATACAATGAGCAACACGCGACCCAATATAATTTTCATCATCACAGATCAGCAACGCTACGACACCATAGCTGGGCTCGGCTTTCCGTTTATGGATACACCCAATTTGGATCGGCTGGTGTCAGAAGGCAGCAGTTTTACCAATTGCCATGTTTCCGGAGCCTCCTGCGCACCAGCGCGCGCCAGCCTGTTTTCCGGCTACTACCCTCACACAACAGGTATAGTAAAAAACGCTGACAACTGGACCCGCACTTGGATCGAGCACCTCAATACCGCGGGCTATCACTGCGTCAACATCGGCAAGATGCATACCTGGCCGTTTAATACGCCGGCAGGATTTCATGAACGCTACAATGTCGAAAATAAAGACCGCTATATGGAAGGCCGCTATTATTTTGATGAATGGGACAAAGCACTGGCTGCGCGCGGATTGGTCAAGCAACAACGAGAACTCTATCGCCAACTTCCCGACTATGCCGACCGGATGGGTGCTTTTGATTGGGAACTGCCAGAGGACATGCAGTCCGACATGTTTGTCGGTAACCTCGCAAAATGGTGGATTGATACCTATCCCAAAGATGGCTGGATGAACGCATATGATCCGGTCGAGCCTTTGTTCCTGCAAATCGGGTTTCCCGGTCCGCACCCGCCGTTTGATCCGTCAACTCGGTTTAGTGAGCCCTATATGGACAAAGATCTGCCCATTGAAGAAGTCCTGTCAACAGACACGGATACTCAACCGGAACCGTTTAAACTAAAGCGTATTCATGATTCTGAAGTTGACCATGATTCAGTTCTCCAGGCGATCCATCCGACCGACGCGCAACGTCACCGGCAACGGGCCTATTACCTCGCCAATATTACGATGATTGATCAGAAAGTCGGTGAGATTTTAGAAAGCTTGGAGCAAAAAGGTTATCTTGAGAATGCCATTGTCGTCTTTACCTCCGACCACGGCGATTGCCTCGGTGATCACGGATTGGCTCATAAATGGTCAATGTATGAGCAAGTTACACGGGTTCCGATGATTGTCTGGGCTCCGGGCAGAGCTGATTCCGGAAAGTCTCATGATGGTTTGATGCAGCAGTTCGATGTCGTGCCTGCTCTTTTTGATTATGCCGGAATAGATGTACCTAAAACTTTCGAATGCGAGAATATTCGCCCTGCATTAGAAGGCAAAGAGTGGTTGGCCCGCGACTTTGTCTATGCCGAGCAAGCAAGAGATGGCAACTTCCGGGATACCGACTTCATGACCATGGTGCGCAGCGAAGAATGGAAACTCGTGCATTTCCTCAATGAAGATTTTGGTCAGCTATTTAACCTAAAAGATGACCCCAAGGAAAACGTCGATCTCTGGAACGATCCTTCTGCAGTGGTCGAAAAATCGCAAATGCTAGATCAATTGCGTAATTGGCGCATCGAAAGTCAATTTCATACCAGCGACTGGACGAAAGACTTTAGGTAATCGGTATTTAATTTTAAATGGAAATAATCTCAAGTCATTGATAATAAATAATTAATTGGCGGTGGACGCAGTCTGGTGCGAACCTGTCTCGAGAGACTTTCCCTGTTGAACCGGGAAAATACAGGGAAATTCTTTAATTCGACAGGCTAAACATGCCGACGCTTGCACAAATTCCCCGGGGTTGCGCCAACTTTATTCAAATTCCCTGAAAAAGTATCAAGGAATTTATTAGAAATAACAGGGAAATCTA
>CAJXJM010000327.1 GCA_913054205.1 uncultured Rhodospirillaceae bacterium | reverse complement strand
TCAAAAATCCGAGTGTTGCCCTCACGATCGGAAGTGAAATAGATTTTTTTCCCATCGTGGGCCCAGGAAAAATCAGAATCATCACCGGCCCAAGTGGTTAGTTGCGTGGCCGCCTCATCACGCGATTTTTCAACACCGCTCGCTTTAGAAGACTTGACCGTCCAAATATCGCCGTTCAGGCCAAACAACATGGTCTTGCCATCAGGCGATGGTTCGGCCTCTGTGACGCCACTTGTTGATTTTTGAATTTCCTTTGAATTTCTTTTCTCATCCACATTGGCCAGCAGTCGGATGCGATGCGGTTTTGTGCTGCCTCTTTGAAGCAACCACAGAGCGTCTAAATGTTCAAACGCAATTGTGCCACTTTTCGCTGCCACCGTGGGGTATCGCACTGAATCCTCGCTGAAATGAGTGAGCTGTCTCAAGCTGCCTTTCAAATTCGAAAGCCAAAGATTGGGTGTACGTTTTTCGTTGTCTTTAAACTTCGAAGGTTTCTCGTTCAGCCGAGCATATGTGGGGGTTGCTTCACCGGTTGTGACTGTGAGGATGTTCTTTCCGTCCGGCATAAATTGAGCGAAAAGAAACTGACGATCGTCGCCTAAAAGTTTTGCGCGTTTTTTTTCCTTTAGATCGAATAACCATATTTGAGAAGCAGCCGAGCCCCGGTAACGAGGCCGGTACCACGGCATGCCGTAACGGGTGAAAATCATCTTACTGCCATCAGGCGACCAGCGCGGATAACGCATCGAGGCATAATCCTGGCAAATTAATTCAGTCTTGAAGGTACCGGCGTTGACGGTAAATATTTCGTAGTTGGGACTGTTCCTCCGGGCGCCAAAGGCAATGTGCTGGCCGTCGGGACTCCACCCGAATGGCAATTCGTGCCCGGAATGCCAGGTCAACTGCCTGGGCGCGCCGCCTTCAGATGGCATTATAAATATATCCCAATTTCCATTTCGTTTGCTGCCGAAGGCGATCCATTTTCCGTCTGGAGAAAACACGGGGTAAGCATCGTACGCGAGATGAAAAGTCAACGGGCGAGCCCGGCCACCGGAAGACTTGGCTGTCCAAACATCGCCCCGGTAAACAAAAGAGATCTGCTTGCCATCCGGGCTAAGGGCAGGGTGGCGCGCGCCGGACACTGGCTTGGGAATCGGCTCAGGTAGTTGCGCCATTGTATTGGCAGCAGAAATGACTGCTGCGCACAAGGTAAGCAGGGGTTTCATGCGCGGTTTTTTACAGGGAAAATTCTGGAATTGCAATGGTTTAACCCAATGCGCGTCATTCCGCGGATTCGCGATGCCATTTCTGTAATTCTACGATATTCCCTTCCGGATCAGTCATGTAAATGAGCGTCAATTTCCCGGCATCAGCAATATCGATGGTAACCAATTGGCCGTAATCGCCACCCCCAAGTTCCTTGATTTGAGCTCGCTTGGCATCCACGTCATCCACTTCAAAAGCCAAATGCGCAAAACCGGGTTGATTCAAGTGCTTGGGAGTGTCCTGTTCGTTTCTAGAAAAGGTAAAAATCTCGATGGTCGGGCCATGATCGCCATGACCCGGCACCCGTAGATGGCGTCCTTGTATTCGCATGCCCTGCATGCCAGTCAGGGCGTCAATGTGTGGGCCGTGGTGATCCCGCTCACTGCTCCATGGCTCACACTCAAACACTTGTTCGTAGAATTCGCAGAGCTTGCGCCAATCGTTGGCGATGATGTTGACGTGGGCGTATCGCGTGGCCATTTCGGAAGTTAACTAGCCACCCCGATAAACACAACGCGCATTGCAGGTCTCCGCAACCTCAATGGCGTTCAACAAGGGCAGACAAGGTTTAAGCTCATTCCAAATCCAGCGCGCTATATTTTCGCTGGTGGGATTCTCAAGGCCTTCAATCTCATTCAAATGATGATGATCCAGTTGTTTCAAGATTGGGTCAAACGCTTCACCGATTTCCGCGTAATCCATCAACCATCCAAGACGTTCATCGCATTCACCGACCATCACCACGTCGACCTTGAAACTATGCCCGTGAAGGCGATGACACTTGTGATCTGTCGGTAAATTCGGTAGCGAGTGCGCTGCTTCAAATTGAAATGTTTTTCGTAACTCCACATTCATATTATTGCTCCCAATCTGTCCAAGTAACCAAATCCCCCAGTGTCGGGCGTCCGTCATGCCGCCAGCCCATGGGCGGATTTTGCATTTGCCCAATCGGGCACACACGCGTCACTCCCCAATGCGCAAACGCCTTGACCATCTCCTCCGCATCGTTTTTGGGCGCAGCCAACCCGACAGTTGAAACCTGCCCGCGCACCATCTCGGCCACTCGCAGCATTTCATCAAAATCATTCACCGATTTGATGTGAATGAAACGGTTCAGGCAGGAGGAGGCGAAAAGTGGCTCCTCTTCAAACACTACCGTCCAACTGGTGCATCCTTCACTTTTCCATTGGCGAACATCACCCGTGTTTGCTGCGCGCAATTCATAAAAGTCTCGCCGATGGGAAATGGCAGCCGCATCTTCCATTGAGATATCTCCGCGCGGTTCTTCCTGCTCAAGAATGTCGATCTCTTCAGCCAACATCTCGGCAAACATTTCGGGCCGGATCGCACCATTCCTTTCAAGATAAAATAATTGAGGTGACAAGCATCCAAGTTGGTTCCAGGTGGCAACATCCTGTGCGGCCTTCTTTGCCAAATCGCGGGCCATGGCACGCGAGAGCATGTCGCGGTGAATGTACCCAAAACTGACTCGATGGCCGTGCCCAAGAAACCGCGTGCCCTCGGGCAACCTGGACCGTATTTGGACCAACGTTTCATCCCGCCCCATGGCCATGACGCAATCAGTTTCATCAAAAAGTGCAGCTTCAAGTGGATGCTCACCCCCGGGCCACATCGCCAGTTCCAGGCATGCCCCGAGTTTTGAATGCGCGTCATACAATGAATGAGCGAATAGTCTCGGGATGAAACCGGCGCCCTTTGCGCATTTTACAAATTGAGCAGAGCCCACCAGCAACCCGTGAATGATGCTCATTAGCGTGGGGCAGGGTAGGTTGCCAGCCGTAATATGGCCGATCAGTTCCGGTCCTCGCACCATGGCCGTTCGATTTTCGGCACGTTCCTCGGGAGTCCCTAATGGCCCATCCAATCGGCGCGGATCGCCGAGATCTTGCGCTATTAGATTATGCAGGCTTTCCTCGGTGATCCGCCCAAAAAATTGATCCAATCCACGCGCTAAAGTAGGTTTTGAAAAGCCGGTTTCATCCTGGCTAGAATTCAAGGCAAGTTTCCGAAATGGAAAAAGATCGTCACGCCAATTGTCAGCTATTCGCGCGATGAGGGTCACCACGTGTTCCGTGGGCATATCCCGCAGATACTGCACGCGGTTGCGCTTCAATTGTCGACATGCTTCCGTGATAATTCCGGGTGTCAACTGCGCTTCGGGTTGGGTATCCAACAAGAAATAGTTGGGGAGATCGTCCATCATGATACTACGCTCAAGGCTAATGAACAGCCACGTGGATTCGCATGCGTTGAGCGGTCGATCAATTCAAATCCAACGCCGCGGCGAATTGCCAAATCTTGAGTCTGCACTCCAACAACTGATCGTACATTTGTAAGATCAAAAATGCGCAACAAGCCAGCTTCGCCTTCATTCACTTCAACGCCCGTATCGGC
>CAJXJM010000326.1 GCA_913054205.1 uncultured Rhodospirillaceae bacterium | reverse complement strand
ATCACCAGCGTTATCATGAAAGCATTCAAAACCTCACTCCCGCCGACGTTTACTTCGGGCGAGGACAAGCCATTTTAAATCAACGAGAAAGGATTAAACGAAAGACAATTGAAACCAGGCGCTTGCATCATCGCAAATACGCCGCTTAATATAACAAACCAGATGAGACAGAGGCTCCATTAAATCAAATCAAAGTCTGGGCCTAAAACTCTGATGACGGACAAGACGCGGGGGCGAAGGAGATAAAAAATGGAATTTGGATACTTCACACTCAGCGATAATCATTATGTGAATAATGAACGCTCGGCCAATCAATTTGTATCCGATATTACGGCAGAAGCGCTTTATGCAGATGAACTTGGAATGCATTCGGCATGGATTGGTGAACACCATTTTAATTCTCTCGGCGTACTCTCCTGTCCCGACCTCGTGCTTTCCTACATCGCAGGTCAGACTAAAAATATCCGATTGGCACCAGCGGTTACAGTTCTTCCAATTCACCATCCGATCCGAGTAGCCGAACAATGGGCTAGTCTTGACCTATTGAGCGGAGGTCGCGTTGATTTTGCGACTGGACGCGGCTATGACCGCCGAGAATACGAACCCTTCCATATAGATTTTGAAGACAATATGAGCATTTTTGTTGAAGGGATTGAAGTCGTTCAGCGTCTGTGGACCGAAGAAGGTCGAATAACCCACAAGGGCAAGCATTATGATTTTGAAAATGTTCGCATCACGCCAAAGCCCGTTCAACAGCCGATTCCAACTTACGTTGCTTCATTTTCTCAGCCTTCAATAGAATTAGCTGGTCGGTTAGGCTGTGGCCTCGTTGTCGCTCCTTTTGCCGCCGCCATGAGTTTTGGCGGGCTCCAGCAGGTCGCCGATTGCTTCAAGGAGGCATCTGTGAAAAATGATAAAAAGCCTGGGCGCATGATGTGTAGCTATTTCACCCATTTTGCTGACACGCCGGAACAACAGGCTGAGCAACGTGCCCGCATGATTCGCTATTATAAAGAATGTGTGATTCCTGCAGTGCCCAATGATCCTAAAAATACACCGCCGAGTTACCGTTATTTCCTCGATATGGTCGACAAGCTTAGCAACATTCAACCGGAGGATCTCACAGAAAACT
Organism: uncultured Rhodospirillaceae bacterium; assembly: GCA_913054205.1. Classification (GTDB taxonomy): domain Bacteria; phylum Pseudomonadota; class Alphaproteobacteria; order Rhodospirillales; family UBA2165; genus TMED23. The sequence goes on along the minus strand of CAJXJM010000326.1, from coordinate 2,551 downwards.
CCGTGCTGATTGGCTCGTCGCAACAGATCATAGATACCTTGAAAAAAGTAGAGGCCGCTGGAATTGAGGAAGTGATCCTGTACTTCAATGTCGGCCTTAAACCGCATCACCAAGTTAAAGATGAAATGGCTCGCTTTATGGACGAAGTAGCCCCTGCATTTGAAGGGAAACATCGCCAACGCAAAGTCGCCTGATCGCACCAATGCTAAGGTAATTTTATCGAAAAAACTTGTGTCGAATTAGCGGGTTTTGGGAGTGGAAATGTATATACGCAACGCATGGTATGTCGGAGCTTGGGACAATGAAATAGGACGAAAGATGCTTCGTCGGATTATATTGGAAGACCGGCGCAGTGGGGTTTCGGGCTGGCGTTCACCACGGCGATCGTTTTGACGCTGTTAAAAATATTCACGATTAATTTGCCGGAATATTGCAACGGGGAAAAATTGTTTGGCTTGGACATACCTCATTGGATCAAAAGGCCTCGCTTAAAGCGAGGACCCCTTTTTAATCTTAAATACAAGCCGCAAATATTGAAGAATTACTCAGCTGCTTGAGCTGCGGCAACTTTTTCAATGTTGATTTTTACCGGCGTTTGATTGGAGATAATGTCTAAAACGGGACAATGGGCATCGACGGCATCGACCAAGCGGGCAACATCAGCGTCACTAGCCGTACTTTCAATTTTGACATTCGCCGTGATGTTGTTGTAACCGGGACGAACATCATCATTTACGGCAAAAAATCCGCAGAGATCAATATCGCCAGTGACGACAACTGAAACACCCGTTACAGGTATTTCCATTTTATCGGCGAAAAGACGATAGGTGATTTCCTGGCAGGCTCCCAAAGCTGACAAAACAACTTCAACCGGGTTCGGCCCGTGATCCGTGCCGCCCAGTTTTTCAGGTTCATCTATGATCATTTTAAAATCGCGTGATTGAGCTTCACATTTGAGGCCTTCAACAAGACGTGATGAAGACTCGAACGTTGTTTTTGCGGCTTCTGGATCCTCTTTGAAGGCAGCCTGGAATCCTTCAAAACCTTCTTTGTATGACATTTTTCTCTTCCTAAGTTTGATAAGTATTTCTTACTCTACAAAATTGTAAATTAATTAAAAGAACAAAAATTAATTGTATTTTTTTTGCGACCGAGATGCTGGCCGGAATTTTCAATTTATTTCTGACTTACTGCTAAAGCACTATCTAGGTCAGCAATGAGATCGTCGATGGTCTCGAGGCCAATTGAAACACGAATGACATCGGGTCCGGCACCGGCTACGATTTGCTGTTCCTCGGTTAATTGGCGATGGGTCGTTGACGCAGGGTGGAGAATAAGACTACGGGTGTCGCCCAAATTTGCCAAATGTGAAAATAGGTTCACGGCTTCGACAACCTTTACGCCGGCTTCATAACCGCCTTTGACGCCAAAGGTAAAGACTGCGCCCGGGCCTTTTGGCAAATATTTTTGCGCCAGCTCATTATAGGGGCTGTTTGGCAGTCCGGCATAGGAGACCCATTCGATGGCCGCGTGGCTCTCAAGAAACTCGGCAATACCTTGCGCATTGGTGACGTGACGGTCCATTCTCAACGGCAATGTTTCTGCACCGGTAATGGTCAAAAAGGCGTTCATTGGTGCCATAGCGGGCCCAAAGTCACGCAACGCAACCGCGCGCGCCTTTGTCGTAAAGCCAAAATCGCCAAAGGTCTCATAAAAACCCAGACCGTGATAAGCCGGTTCCGGCTCGGTCATTGAGGGAAATTTATCATTTTGTGCCCAATCAAATTTTCCCGATTCAATAACCACGCCGCCCATACTCGTGCCATGACCGCTGATATATTTTGTTGTCGAATGGATAACGATATCCGCTCCCCAATCGAAGGGCTGAAAAAGGTAAGGCGTCGCCATCGTGTTGTCGACAATGAGGGGGATACCTGCTTCCTTGGCAATCGCTGCGATGGGTTCTATATCAACAATGATCCCACCGGGATTGGCCAATACTTCGAGGAAAATTGCCTTGGTTTTTGGAGTCAGCGCTTTTTTAAAATTGGCCGGATCAATTGGATCAACAAAATGGCAATGCCAGCCAAGTTTTTTAAAGCTCATGCCGAACTGTGTGATCGAGCCGCCATATAAATTGGTCGAGGCAAGAAATTCATCGCCGGGCTCTAAAAGGGTAAAAAAGGTAATAAACTGAGCGGCATGTCCTGAAGCAGCGGCAACGGCGGCCCTGCCATTTTCAAGATTTGCAACGCGCTCTTCTAAAACCGATACTGTTGGATTGCTTAGACGCGAATAGATAAAGCCAAACGTCGAAAGGTTAAACAGGTCGGCAGCCTGATTCGCATCTTCAAATGCATAAGCGGTTGTTTGAAAAATCGGTGTGTTGCGTGCACCGGTGATTGGTTCGGGTCGGGCGCCGGCATGAATAGAGCGGGTTTCAAATCCAAATTCCCGGGGGTTAAAGTCGTCTGTTGTTTCATCGGTCATGTTGTTTACCCGCTAATCCTAACTTTGGGCCGCTTGGCCGAAATAATTTTTGTGTTGATGC
>CAJXJM010000325.1 GCA_913054205.1 uncultured Rhodospirillaceae bacterium | reverse complement strand
GGTGGGATTTCGAACAATGCGGGGCCCCACTCCCAAGCAACTAAAAAAACCACAAGCACCGCAAAGCTCTCCCCTAGTCCTTCGCGCTTCTTTTTCTTTTCTTCGCCCATCTTTGCTCCTCTAGGCCCCCTGCCCCAATTATCGCAACTGCATCAACTTCCACCGTGATTTCTGGTTGAACGAAACCACTGACTTCTATCAGCGTAGAACACGGCATCACCTCTTGAAAAAATTCTTCCCGTACTTTGCCAAATTCGACCCGATGATGAATGTTCGTCAAATAAATCGTCAGCTTGACGATATCCTTGCGAGTACCTCCCGCTTCTTTCACCAACGATTCGATTTTGGTGAGACATTGACGCGCCTGATCCTCAGGGGATCCATCTCCTAACAGCCCACCAGCATTATCTCCCGCAGTCATGCCGGATAGAAACACTTGATCCCCAACCTTCAAACAATTGCTGAAAATATTAGGATTCGGCTCGGAAACTTCCGGCGTGACTATTTGCTCAATCTTGCTCAATTGATAAACCCCGCTTCTTTCAAAGCCTTCGCCTGACTCTCAGCTTCTTCGGCCAAAATTTTTCGCACCCGGGTCACGCCCATGTCGTGCTCGTAGAGATGTTCGTGTTCATCCGCATCGGGTTTAATTTTTTCGGCGACCAGACGATCCTGTTCCAAGACGTGCCAATGACGCTCCTCAAGACGATTCTTGTAGAGAAACCGCCAGACGTCTTTTACCCAGCCGCTGACTTTCCGATGGCGCCAGAAAAAACATGCTGAGGTCACTTCGTCGATTGGCGTAATATGAAAAACGATACCAAAATTGCCTCCGGGACCGCCGGTCGATGGATAGGGAATTTCCAAACAGACTCCCTGAATACTATTGTCGTACCACTCGCTCCAATCAAAATTAATGCTGTCCTGGCCCTTCTTCTGAAAGCGGAGCCCATGATTGGTTTCAACGACTTCGAACTCCGCCTCTTTAGAACCCGCCGCCATCGAATGAGATACCGCATGCAGATAAGCGCCATGCATCGGATCCATGTTGTTGTCGATCATATATCGATAAGGTGTCCGCCATTCGCCATAGGAAAGGATGGCTTCATATTCGCCTGAAACCAAACGTTCTGGCAGATCAAACGAAGCAGGCTCTTCATGCAATTCATCACCATACCAGGCAAATATGACGCCCTTGAATTCCTTGATAGGATAGGTGCGAACAAGGCATCGCCCTTCGAGTTTACTGCCGGGAGACCCGGGCACTTTCGCTACAACGCCATCGCCCAAAACCTCGACACCGTGATAGATGCAGGTCAACCGATCGCCATCGTGACGTGCCAACGAAAGCGGAGTTCCTCGATGCGGGCAGCGGTCTTCCTGCAGATAAGCTTTTCCATCTCGATCACGCCAGGCCACGAGATTTTCACCCCAACGCTGTAATGCAACAGGGTCGTCTTTAACAAAATCAGACGGGCAAATCCCATACCAGCGATTATAAATACCCGTCGCAAGTATTTTCTGGGCACTTTCGCTTATTCTCATTCTTGGGACACGTGCCATTGTCTATGCTCCAAGCTCGCGGAGAATTTTGACAAAGCTGTCTTCGGTCCAGGCATTGCCATCGGGGTCGAGACAATGCTGATCATTTAACGAAGCCACAAGTTTATCCAAATCATGAATGCCGGCTGCATAGGCGCGCTCAATAGCGTCCGCCAAAATATTTTCATAAGTGGTCGGCTCATGATCCCTCAACTGATGAGGATTGAGATACAAGCCATTGTGCGGCAAGCGGCCGATATTGCTCCCACCGGCAGCACTGTTGATATACTCATGCTCTTTCATCGCTCGATCCTAATCCGCACTTTTTTCTTTAGCCTGGCGCGCCAGTCTTTCTCGCACGTTGACAAAATCATAGGTGGGGTAACATTCAGTTTTAAACACACCCCACGCAGACCGTTCGAGTTCTACATTGACCGCATTTAGCTTATTCGGTGGCAGACGCAGGGTGACAATCTGGCCAATCGTCATCACCACATTCCAAGAAACTATTTCCACACCTTCGGGCGGAAAGTTCTCCCACCATCCTGCAGCATCCAATTTTGCCTGAAACTCATCCAATGGTTGGCTTTGATCATGACGTAGTATGACCGTCAACATCATGTCATCACCAAAATCTTCCAATTGAGCCTACTTTATTTCAATTCTGAGGAAGTTGGAGGAGCCCTCAAACAGACTCCTCCATTTTCCATCAATCTAATTTACAAATTGGTTGGTATAGAGATCTTTGACCGGGGTTGCCTTGCGAATAATGCCTTGTTCGAGATAGAATTTTTGTAGTCCAGCCAAACGGGCTTCATCCATGGCACCGATGGTTTTTTGACCAGAATAGGTATATTTGATGAACAGATTAAAGGTGTTCTCGATATACTTTTCCTTGCCGGCATGTTTTTTCACGATTCCCGTGTATGCTTTGGCGGCAGCCTTTGGATTGGTCATTATGTCATTGAGACCAAGCAGGGTCGCACGCACCAATTTCCTGATAAGTTCTGGTTTTTCTTTGATGGCTTTGTCAGAAGACAGGATTGCCTGTGCCATGCTTTTGAAGTATTTGTCGGCTGGGAAAATTTTGACCTTTTTACCCATGCTTTGAACCAGCGCCGTCCAGTCGGCAACACTCGCCATAGCTTGGGATTTACCAGCCATAAATAGTTTCCACACGCCAACCGGGCCTGCAGGCTGCGATATAATATCGTGTTTGGTCAAACCAGCGCTTGCGAGCATACCAAGCAATGCATAATACGTCGTATCTTGCAGCGACAAAGAAGTAATCGTTTTGCCTTTAAGGTCACTGAGTTTATTAATGCCAGCGTCTGCAGCCACGGTGAGGTGCATCAGAGAACCGCCGCCAAGAACGGCCACAGCTTTTACAGGAATTCCATTCGGCCGCACGATAATCGGCGTATCACCAATACCGCCACCGATAATAGCGTTACCTGCGCCAATTTGCTTTGCAACATCAACGCCACCTTTAACGGTTTGAAATTTCACGTTCAAGCCTTCGGCTTTGTAATAGCCTTTACCGAGAGCCAACATCCATGGTGCAAACGCTGGCAAGAAGCCAGGAGCCGGCAAGAGATAAGTAACGTCTTGAGCAACTGCTTTTTGAACCGGTGCAGTCGCCATTAGCGTGCCTGCGACCAAAACCGGGACAGCTAAAAATTTAAGTAATTTAATTCGTTGTATCATTTTAGTACCTCCAATAAAAAATTGTTCAAGTGTTCCCAAATAATTAAATTTCTACTGTGGACGCCAACTCACCGACATGCAGCAAATCCATCAAGCGAGCAGTGTACTCGCCGACTTCTTTTTGCAGATCGTGACGCCGAGCCATTGGGTTATCCCGGTGCGGCAAATCGATTATAATTTCTTCGATAATCGTGCCGGGACGCTGGCTCATCACAAAAACACGGTCAGACAAAGCGACTGATTCCGTGAGATCATGGGTAATAAACAAAGCCGTCTTCTTTTCGGACGCGAGAGTTTCAGCCAAATCCTGCTGCAAAATCATCTTGGTTTGCGCATCGAGAGCTGAGAAAGGCTCGTCCATCAGCAAGACTTTGGGGTCAGCTGCAAGGGTGCGGGCGAGCGCTGTGCGTTGACGCATGCCGCCTGAAAGCTGATGAGG
>CAJXJM010000324.1 GCA_913054205.1 uncultured Rhodospirillaceae bacterium | reverse complement strand
AGATTTCAATGACCGTAGACCCGCAAGTTCAGGCCGTTATCGATGCTGTTACCAAGGCGGAAGCTGAGGGTCGTCCTCAAAGCCATGAGTTAAGTCCGGAAGGGGCTCGGCAGTTTTATTTTGAGACGCGGGGTGCGGTAACGCCGGAACCGCCAGATGTGGCGCTTTCTGTCGATATTGAGATCGATGGTCCAGCGGGACCGATAGCTGTGCGCTACTACCGACCCATTGGAAGTGAAGAAAATGTCGCGCTACCCGTCATGATTTATTTTCATGGCGGCGGCTGGGTTGTTGGCAATATCGACACTCACGATGTTGTGTGTCGCCAGCTCGCAAATGAAGGTGGATTTGCCGTTCTCAATGTTGACTATCGCCTTGCGCCGGAAGCCAAATTTCCGGCTGGTCTTGATGATTGTTATGCGGTCGTCAAATGGGCGTTGGAAGGCGCCGGCGGATTAAAAATCATCGCCGATAGAATTGCTGTCGCCGGCGATAGTGCCGGCGGCACATTATCGACTGTTTGCGCTAAAATGGCGCTCGATCAGGGAACACCATTGGCGTTTCAGGCGTTGATTTATCCGGCAACGAATATGCGCCACGATACACAGTCTCAAATTGATTTCGGTGAAGGTTATCTTTTGACCAAAGAGGCGCAAGCTTGGTACCACGAACACTATCTTTCAAATGACGCCGAACGAGATGATTGGCGGGCCTCGCCGATATTGATTGAGGATTTATCCGGCTTGCCGCCAGCATATATTCTGACATGTGGCTATGATCCGCTTCGGGATGAAGGTAAGGCCTATGCCGACCGATTGGCCGAAGCTGGCGTGCCCGTAATCTATAAATGCCACGAAGGTATGATCCATGCGTTTTTTACAATGGGCAAAGTCATTGATGAAACGGCGATAGCCATTAGAGAAGTTGCGCAACATACCAAAGACGCTTTTCAATCTTTGGATATACGTTAGCAGCACTTATGGCCGATCAACCAAATAAAAAACAGATTGAGGATAAATCTTCTGAGGATTTCTATTATCGCCGCAGCGGCTTTTCGATCTTTGATTTTTGGAAAAACCCCGGATGGCGCCTCGGGACCGGGGGGGAGACCAAAGGCATCTACACTAATGTCGCGGTGATCGTCAGCTTTGCTTTTGCATTTTGGATAGAATGGGCGGACATCGTCGGTGGCGCTAGCCTTGCTCGGATGGTCGCATTTTTTATTATTATTTCAGGTGTTTCGTTTTATTTCCTGATCAGACTCCGGAAAACCCTGTTTTGGAGCGCCGTGATTGCCGCTTGCGCAGCAGCACTATCCCTAACATTACAAATCCGGCATTGGTTTTCGAACGACCTCTGGCCCGGATGGGTTTTAGGCGATATCTCGATTTTCACCGATGTCGCTGGTGAGGTGCCGACGGGCATTATGGCATGGTTAGCAGATCAGTCAGCAATAGTGGTGCTCATTGGCGCGGCGATTGCGTTCGGCATATTGGCGCTCTTGGTTGAACGATTAAAAATCCGCTTCAGCTAGCCGTAGATTTTCTTTTCCAATTCGCTTGACCATTCGGAGCGCAATTTGAAGGTCGGCTCATCGCCAAACAGCTTTTCCGTGTCTCGCATAATTTCATCATTCGACATCGTCAGATCAAGATCGTGCAAACAGGGTTGTTTGACGTAATAGGGCGTGTCGACAAAAACTTCGATGCGATTTTCTTCCGGGTCATAACAATAACATGACCACGCATTGCAATGGTTGACCTGATAGAGCCCTGTCGCATCCTCTTCATTTTCGAGGCGCTCTTTCATTTTCCGAAGGTCACCTAGCGACGGCAGTCGGAACGAAAGCTGTTGGATGCGTGAGGTTGGTCGATCACCTGCTGTCTCCAAGACTATCTGATGATGCTCATTTGGATGGCGGCTCAGGAATACGACGTTGCCACCGCGGGCCTCGCCTTCATCAGTTTCGATGAAATTGAAAACCTCCTTATAGAACCGCGCCATGCGGGGCAGGTCTTTGACAAAGATGCCGACATGGCTGAAGGCGATATTGAGTTTATCGGACATGGTCGCTCCTGGTTCATGCATCATTATTTCTGACCGGAAGTATTGGAGGATAGCCGCCGGAGATCAATCATATTTGACAGAAATATACTAAAGAATAAAATATGAACTCTTGAAATATAGATAAAGTATAAAATAGTACAAATTTAGTTAAAATTTTAACTAAATAACAATAAAAAAAAATATTGCAATAAAAGTAAATTAATAATACAGTTTTACTTAATAATTTTTAACTATTATTAATAATTATGGAATTATTTCCAGAATGGACGCAGAAATAATAGATTTACAGTCAATTATTGATGGCTTTGTCGACCGTCTAGTGGCGGAATCAGGTGATGCAATCGTTCCAACGGAGTCAGAACCTGACGAAATTGATTCAGAGTTTTCAGATTATATTACTGATCCATCTTCTAATTTCCCAGTGCTCTCTAATCCACAAATTTCCGATCAAAGCGAGAATATTGATGAAAATCCGGCCCTTGCCACTAACAGCGAGATCAATGATCCAGAGTTTGTTTTAACTCCTGCAATTACACAGGATGAAATTGATCAAATTCTCGGCATAGATATTAGTGATCTCAGTGACGGAACTTCGGTCATCAATGGTTCCAACCTTTCCAATACGACCACGGCCACAATCAATCCCGACCCATCAGAAACGTCTTTGGACAGCGAAGATACGAATGAGGTTTCCAATATTCCTACGGACGGGTCGGATGGCACGATCTCCACGACAGATTCAGTGGCAGATCAACCCGCTGAAGTTGTCGTTGAGGAACCGGCAGATGACATGATTGTTAAACCGGCACCATCGTTGATATGAAAGTGCATACAGAAGGCGGCGTAATCCAGCCGGGCGCTGTGTTGATGAGTTTGGTGCCGACTGGCGACAGACTTGTTATTGATGCAAAAATTCACCCGCGCGATCGAGATATCATCTATCAAGGCATGCCTGCACGCGTTCGTCTTACGGCCTTTAATTCTCGAGATATGAAACCTATTCAAGGGATAGTTACCGCGATTTCTGCTGACCAATTGATCGATCCGGTTACGGGGGTACCTTATTTCAAGGCACGGATCGTCCCGTCGGTAGAAATCGCGGCTTCGGCCAACCGTAAATTTCTCGCCAAGCTTATGCCTGGCATGCAGGCCGAGGTATTTTTGCAAACCGGAGAGCGCACGGTTCTGGATTATTTATTGGAGCCGGTCATGCGGAGCTTCGATCACGCCGGCCGCGAGTTATAATTTGTTTTTGAGCCAATCGGCGACAATTTTGGAAACAGTGTCTTCAAAGCCGTTATAAAAGTGATCGCAGCCATCCAGAATTTCCACATCGCAAGGACCGCTGCATTTTTCTTGAAATGCCTGTGTCGGATATAGATCGTCGGGTTCCTCATTCCCTTTAAGATAGAGCACCGGGCAGGTGATTTTTGGCGCTTGGTCTAGAATGCCTGGCACATTATTGAAAACATCGAGCGCGCTTTCAGCCGAGATGGCGTTCCACCACCCAGGCAATAGCATGAGGTCTTTTGGCTGTTTTCCTTCGGCGACGGCTTTAATCTCTTGGAGATCGCCTTTACCCCAAAGTTCGTATTTGCTCATGAGTTTGGTAATATCTTGCCCGCCGGCATGGGCAGA
>CAJXJM010000323.1 GCA_913054205.1 uncultured Rhodospirillaceae bacterium | reverse complement strand
TGGAATAATTCCTGGATCAAACTCCTGCCATTGACCCACGGTTTCTGTCAGTGTTTTTTTATTATTTTCCGCAAAATAATATTTCTGCGCATACATGCCGACCAGCAAAGTGAGCTCAATGTTAGGCAGAGCCTTCAATATCACCTCGTGCCAGGCGGGTGCACATTCCGGGCGCGGCGGTTTATCGCCGCCCTTCTCGAGACGCCCGGGATAACAAAAGCCCATCGGCATGAAGGCAATTTTACCGGCGTCATAAAACACCTCTTTATCCACCTTCATCCAGTCTCTGAGACGATCACCTGAAGGATCATTCCAGGGAATTCCTGTTTCATGCACTTTGGTGCCGGGGGCTTGGCCGATGATCATAATTTTGGCAGAAGTTTTAGCACTAAGTGTTGGGCGCGGGCCGAGCGGTAAGTCGTGGGCGCAGATATCACAAGCTCGAACTTCTGCAAGAATTTTATTGAGAGATGCCATTTTTATCTGTAATAAGCCTCGAAAGCCAACTCGAGCAAAAAATCAATATTCTGTTCAAACAGTTTCATAGTGACCCCATATTATATAAACTATCGGGCAGTAGGAGACATTTGTGATCAAAGTCCTTTTTATCTGCACCGGAAATATCTGTCGCTCACCAACAGCCGAGGGAGTGTTCCGCGCGCTCGTGCATGAGGCGGGTCTCGAAAACGAAATTGAAATTGATTCCGTCGGCACTGGGTCTTGGCATGCTGGCAGTTCTCCCGATCAACGATCGCAGGACGCCGCAGCATTACGCGGCATTGATATTTCAGATCAACGGTCTCGGCAAATCGGCAGCGATGATATTCTGAACTCCGATTATTTGATTGCGATGGACAAAAGCAATGTTGATAATCTCAAGCTGATGGTTCCGCCAAAAATGCGGGATAAGCTCATGCTCTTTTTGAAGTTTGCTCCCAGCCAAGATCGGGAAGACGTGCCGGATCCCTATTACGGCGGCGGACCGGGTGGATTTGAAATCGTTTTGGATCTTGTAGAGGATGCATCACGAGGATTGCTTACCTATATCTGCCACAACGATCTATGAAATGTCTCTTCAATCGGCCGAGCTTCTTAAAGACAACATAACCATTTTAACTGGCAAAAAACCGCGCGGTTTGGTGCGCTTATCGGGCGGCAATGTTGCCGAAGTTTACCAAGTCACCTTTTCAAAGGCTGATCCCATAGTCGCCAAACTTGGGGGCGGCCTGGTCTTAGAAGCCCGAATGCTCACATTTCTAAAAGACCATTCTCACTTGCCGGTTCCAGATGTCATTCATGTCGACAATTCTCTTTTGCTCATGGATTATTTGGCGTCACGTGGAACGCTCAACATGGCCGCCCAAAATCATGCTGCTGAATTGTTGGCCGATCTGCATTCGATCACAGCGCGGTCCTTTGGTTTCAAGTGGGATACTGTCATCGGCGGCCTTCATCAACCCAACCCTGAGACAACAGATTGGCTGTCTTTCTTTCGTGATCACCGATTACTTTATATGGGACAACAGGCTGAAGAGAGCGGCCGGTTACCCACTCAAATTTTGGGCAGGCTCAAGGATTTCTGCGACTGTCTCGAGCGCTGGATTAGCTCTCCGCCTCAACCCTCCCTCATCCATGGGGATATGTGGGGCGGCAATGTCCTGTGTCAGGAAAATCAAATATCAGGTTTTATTGATCCGGCAATATATTTTGCCGATCCAGAAATCGAGCTGGCTTTTTCGACGTTGTTTTCCACATTTGGTGATGGCTTTATTGAGCGCTATCAGGAACATCGCAAAATCGCGCCGGGATTTTTTGAAGAACGCCGCGAGATTTACAATCTTTATCCCCTGTTGGTTCATGTGAGGTTATTCGGCGGCACTTATGTCGCTTCAGTTAATGCAACGTTAAAACGATTTGGCTTCTGAATGTAATAAAGGTGCCAATAAAGCTGCCTGACACCTTTACTAAGTATCAGGTGAATAGCGTCAGCACACCGGTATAGCTATAGAGACGGTTGTTGGATATTTCCCCATTGGCATAGAGGCCAATAACCGGCACATCTCCAAGTATGCTTCGAACAATTTGCATTTCTGCATTGAGCTCGCCAAACATATGCGGCCCGCGCGCGACGCAAGAAATATAAATCCCGCCTTTGATGTCATCGCCCGATCTTCGTTTTAGACTTTCCAGCATTTCAGCGAGGTCCTTTTGAGCAGCGTTGGAATCCCGGCTGACGAACATCAAGTGATCGCCACGCTCAACTGGAGCCGCGATTGCGATAACCCCTTCCTCCAAATCCACGCCGATCAGATTTCGAACGACATAATCGCCAGTGTCTGATCCAATGACCGGTAAGGCCGCGTGAATATAACCAGCTACTTTATCAAGATCACGCGCCAGGATATCACCGACATCTTCTTGAAAAACTTCGACGGCCTTCCGGCCATCCAGCGCCATCACAAGATTCTCACTGCATTCCGTGACCTCATGAACCTCGCCGATCGGGCGGCAACCTTGGCTCAAGGCCGTTGCGACTTGAATCTCAGGATCAAAGATGATGCCGGACACACCGCCGCCGGTGACATCTCCCGCAATGTGATGATTGGGCGTCGCAGAGGTGGTTAACCCGCCAATGAGATAGCCCTCAGATTCATTGGCAATATCATCTATGATTTCAAGCACGTCGGCATTCGCACAGTCAGCATGCAGCAACACCAAGGGCGGACCACTTAAAAAATTATCATTCACCGGTTCACTTTCAAATTCCAACAAATCAACAGCGTCGATGGTCGGTAAAATCTCGAAGGCATCTGCAGGCATGTCGGCTGTCATCACCGCTATTGCCGGAACATCGAAATACTCATGCCCGCCGGAACTATCCATCGCACAGACGCCGAGTCCGGCGCAACCAACCCATTTCTCGACACCGGTATCTTCTTTCAAAATAGCCAGAATTTCAGGAAGGTTCGGCGCAATCACATCGGTCACATAGATAAAGCCCAAAGTAGCGTCGGGATTGAATGCAAGTTCTTTCAAGCAATCATCAAGAGCGGATTGCCAATCTGTATTCTGTGCATAGGCGGCATGATACATAATATTTTTAAAACCCTGAAAGCCTAATTTTATCTTACTAGCTTAACCACCATCGGCAAAATACGTTTTACGATTTCATCAACGCCGAGGGGATTGGGATGAATGCCATCGTCTTGATTGAAATCCGGCCGTGCGACCACACCTTCGAGAAAAAAGGGATATAGCGGCACTTTAAATTGAGCTGCCAAATCGGGGTATATGCGGTCGAACTCGCGACCATATTCCTGGCCCAAATTTGGCGGCGCCTTCATGCCTGTCATTAAAACGCGGGTGCCACTTTGTTTAAGACGCTTTAAAATATTTTCAAGATTTGCCCTGGAAGTCGCCGGCTCAATTCCTCTCAATCCATCATTTGCGCCGAGTTCCAAAAGCATAGCATCTGGTTTGTCGGCCAATGCCCAGGCGAGGCGCGCCCGTCCGCCGGCCGTTGTATCACCTGAAACACTGGAGGCAACAATTTCGACGTTTAGTCCTTTTTGTTTGAGGGCTTTGGCCAATTTTTCCGTGAAAGAGTCTGGTTTTGGAAGGCCATATCCTGCCGATAAACTATCGCCAAAGACCATTAACTTAAAGGTCTCCGCCGCCAAAGCCGAGGCGTTTGGTTCGCCAAGCAG
>CAJXJM010000322.1 GCA_913054205.1 uncultured Rhodospirillaceae bacterium | reverse complement strand
CAGTGTTTCAATCTCATCCTCGGTATAATTTTCCAACCGAAGTCCGCGCAGCAGCACAAAGCCTGCACCAATTGCGAGTTCTCGTTCTACTAATGACAATTTTTTACTTAGCGTCGGAAGTGGGAATAAATCCGGCGTGAGTTGGTCGAGTGCTTTGCCATGCGCCTTTTCCGTGGCATGCGCTATTTCCGTAATTTCCGCGCTCGAAAACTCCGATACCCAATCGTCGGAAGAGAATTTATCTGAGCCGCTCCAAATCCATCGACCGGATAATGGTTCCCTGGGGATAAATATTTCCTGTGATGACATCGTCATGGTGCAATAAGTATATCCGACCTGGATTAATAAAGGCTACACCGCTGTAGAGCTAAATTGTTCGATTCACCCAAAAACCGCAGTCTATTTCTCAAATTCATAGGCGCGTTCGACTTTCGCGATGCGAAGTGTATAGGCCTTATACCAAACCTCTTTTCCGAGTTTTTGCGCAGCCTGATGATCAACATGATCGCGCCACGCCTTTATCGCTTCCAAACTTTCCCAATAAGACACCGTAATCCCGTGCCCGAGCTCATTTTCGATGGTTTCAACGCCAAGGTAGCCGGGTTGCCGGGCAGCCATGTCTAACATCTGCGACGCCATGATCTCGTAGGCTGAACGTTGGGGTGTTACCTCCGTGCGTTCGGAGGCTAAGATAACGCTGTAATAGGGTGGCTCGGGCGTTTTCGCAAGCATTTGCCTATCCTCTACCGCCTGAAAATGACGATTTCATCAGGCAAGCTATAGCCCAACATAAATCGTGCCCGTTCTTCGAGCATGTCACGGTCCAACGTATGAGGATTTAGGAGATTTACGCGGTTTTGAATAAGTTGGCGCTCGCGGCTTAATCGTAAATGAATGTCCTCGGCTTGAACGACCTGTTTGGTCAGTTGCCAATAGGCGATAAGACCCCTATCGCCCTGAACCGCATGGTAGGCAATATAGACTATTAAGCACACACTCAAAACTGGCCCAATAATGAAGCCGGAGCGTAATCGTATTTCAGTCAGGACTTTCATGGTCCCCCAATTGGTATTCTGCCAATTACTATGCAAAGCCCTTGCCATATCGCGTTCGTCGACAAGGCCTCCTAATTCTATAGGAGAATCAATGCATTACCTTAATGAGGGATGGAATATTCTCCCTGGTGAACTTGTGTGGAGAAATATTTGCCGTCCCATAATATTCTAGCCGAACTTTTTTGCCGACCTGTTTTATGAAAACGACTATGATTCTGAAAGCTTTAGATAAGGTTAATCACTTTTTGGGGACGAACATTTTGCCACGTTTTTTCTTTTTAACGTTACTTGGAACTCTCACTTTTTCCCATTGCTGGTTCTTGCGAAGATGGCAGTCCCACATGTGGACATTGGCGCGCTTGGCGGACTGATTAACTTTAGATACATCAAGACATTTGCCATTGAGCGCACTTCTTATCGGGCCGTTTGACGCTAAAATCCATCGTTGGTTGGTGCCTCCGTTGCACGGCCAAAGAACCATCCGAGCGCCATTTGCACGGTTAGAATTCGAAACGGCCAAGCAAAGATTGCGCCTGGTGTGCTTTATCTGGCCGGATTCGGGATCAATATCCCATCGCTGCGCGCCAAATGGCGTCCGACATCTACGCGGATCAAGTCTGCGCATGACGGACCCCGCTGATAACACACACAATTCTCAGGATTTTAATTACCCCGGGGTAGATTATATGGAAATCTCGTCATTACCGGGCTTGACCCGGTAATCCAGCTAGCTACCTTTAAATCGATTTTCCAGCAAATTCGGCGGCGGCGCCCAACTCTTCTTCAATTCGAATAAGCTGATTGTATTTTGCGAGGCGATCCGAACGCGATAGTGAGCCAGTTTTGATCTGCCCGGCATTGGTCGCAACCGCGATATCGGCGATCGTCGCGTCTTCGGTTTCTCCCGAGCGGTGCGAAATTACCGTAGTATAGGCCGCTTTATGTGCCATTTCGACGGCTTCCAAGGTCTCAGTGAGTGTGCCGATTTGATTTACTTTGATCAAAATCGAATTCGCGACGCCTTGTTTTATACCGTCAGCCAGGCGCTTTGGGTTCGTCACAAACAAATCATCACCGACAAGCTGGCATTTGTCGCCGATTTCGTCTGTTAAGACCTTCCAGCCGTCCCAATCGTCCTCGTCCATGCCATCTTCGATGGAGATAATCGGGTATTTCGCGACGAGATCGGCGTAGTATTTCGCCATTTCTCCAGCATCCAGGCTTTTGCCTTCGCCCACCATCTCGTATTTGCCATCTTTGTAAAACTCACTCGAGGCAGCATCTAACGCCAGCATGACCTCGTCGCCGGGCTTGTAACCTGCGGATTCTATGGATTTCATGATAAAGCCGAGGGCATCATCCGTACTCGACAAGCCAGGGGCAAAGCCGCCTTCATCGCCGACATTGGTGTTGTGGCCGGCATCCTGAAGTCCTTTTTTGAGGTTTTGAAAGACCTCTGCGCCAATTCGGATGGCCTCGGCACAATTGTCAGCGCCGACCGGCATGATCATAAATTCCTGAATGTCGATTGGATTATCCGCATGCGCGCCACCGTTGATGATGTTCATCATCGGAACCGGCAATAATTTTGCCTGGGTTCCGCCAATATAGCGGTAGAGCGGCAAAGCTGCTTCATCGGCAGCCGCTTTGGCAATTGCTAGGCTAACGCCGAGCATCGCATTAGCGCCGAGATTGGATTTGTTGTCGGTGCCGTCAAGCTCGATCAATGTCTGGTCGACATGTACCTGGTCTTCAGCTTCCATGCCGACCAGCGTTTCGAAGATGACATTGTTCACATTTTCACATGCTTTCAAAACACCCTTGCCGCCGAAGCGATCCTTGTCACCATCCCGAAGTTCAACAGCTTCATGAACGCCGGTTGATGCGCCCGAAGGAACTGCCGCGCGGCCAAAGGCCCCGCTTTCCAAGACAACATCGACTTCAACCGTGGGATTACCCCGGGAGTCCATAATTTCGCGGCCATGAATATCAACAATTGCGGTCATTAATTCGCTCCTTGGATACCGTGTAGAAGATGGCGGGTTATTACCGCGTGCCTCCTCGTTGCGCAAGCTCCAAGTCAAATAAGGACTTGAATTTATAAAAGGTCTTACTCAGAATATGACTGCAAACAAGTATTTAATCGAAAGGTCCAAAATGTCAGTTCAAGAGGACGTCCAATTCAAAATTACCGATGAACAACGCCAAGCTTTTAATGATGATGGCGTCACCGTTCTTCGCGGTGTCATCAATGGGCAATGGTTGGCCAGATTGGATGAATCTATTGAAAAAGATATCGCCAACCCTGGCCCTTTTTACCATGGCTATAAAGCAAAGGATAATGTCGGCAAATTTCACGGTAATTTACGAATTTGGCAAAATGATCCTGGGTTTCATGATTATTGCCTAAAGTCTGATTTACCTGATCTGGCGCGACAATTTTTCCAGTCACAACGCATCAACCTGCTTTACGACCAGCTATTTGTAAAAGAGCCCGGCACGCAAAACCCTACTCCTTGGCATAATGATCAGCCATTTTGGCCGATTCGTGGCAATCAGGTGATATAGTTCTGGTTAGCCCTTGACGAAGTAACTCAGGACAGCGGTGCGTTGAATTTTGTGCGCGGATCACACGTCTAGGAACAGCTAAGGTGCTGCGCGATGATAATCTAAAGGACGGTGAT
>CAJXJM010000321.1 GCA_913054205.1 uncultured Rhodospirillaceae bacterium | reverse complement strand
GTTTGAATGACTCTTTATCACAGCATTTTCAACCTGACCACCAGGAGATTGAAAGTCACTCTAATGCATACGGGTGGGGATCAAAATTGCGTGTTGCGACGGGGCTTTCACGCTCTTATGATGCCGCGCTTCATGGCTGCCTGTTATATTCAGGCACTTAGGAATTGAAAAACTGGGAATCTAATGTCTGAGAAAAAGAAAAAGAAAAAGAAAACATTTCGCGAAACGCTGCTTGGCTGGGGTGCAAAAGTCCTGCTCGCCTTATTGATTTTGAGTTTTGGTGTTTGGGGAATTGCCGATTACGTCGCGCCGCAACAAAATGTGGGCGCTGTCGCGACAATTGGCGAAAGGGAAGTATCCAATCAGCAATTTTCACAGGAAGTGCGGCTTCAGGTCAGACGCCTCCAAGGCATTTTTGGAAACGGTTTTACAAATGAACAAGCCAAAGCCATGGGCATTGCAGAAAATGTCCTACAATCTCTGATCCAACGGAATTTGTTTGCTGAAGGCGCCATATCGATAGGTTTGTTAGTGAGCAACGATTTGGTTTCCCGCGAAATTCGCAATGATGATCGTTTTAAATCTCAAACCAGCGGTTCTTTTGACCGCAACATATTTGACCAGACAATGCAAAATGCGGGGTTAAGCGAATCCGGCTATATCAGTCTTTTCCGGGATGATCTATTGCGCGGACAATTCCTAAGCGGTGTCCAGAACGGCCAGACTGTCCCTGCTTCGCTTGCTGATTTGGTCTACCGCTATCGCAATGAAAAGCGTTCCGCCAATTATATCGCCATCAAACACAGCTCCGTCAGCACGGCGCCACCCGCAAATGATGACGTGCTGAAGAATTTCCACAAAGACAATGCGGCACAATTTACGGCGCCTGAATACCGTGCCATCACGCTTGTTCGGCTGCGGATAAAAGACATTGTTGATGAAATCGATGTAGCGAAAGACAAGATTAAAGAGGCCTATGAGGACCGCATCAACGAATTTAAAACGCCGGAACGCCGCAAAATTCAGCAGATTTTAGTGTCTGATGAGGCCAAAGCAAAAGAAGTTTACGAAAAAATCGCTGCCGGTGGTGATTTTGCAAAAGTCGCCAAAGATGTTGCGAAGCTTGATGCGGCAACACTCGATCTCGGCATGCTCACCAAAGCGCAATTACCGCTAAAAGAGCTGGCGGATGCTGCGTTTTCTTTGGCTGCAAATACCACAAGCACGCCTGTTAAAAGCGCACTTGGCTGGCATGTCCTGCGCGTAACTGAAATTCAGAATGCCACGCAAAAAATGTTCCCTGAAGTCCGGGCCGAGCTTAAAAAAGCCATCGCCGCTGATAAGGCTGTTGATGGCCTCTATAATCTTGCGAACAAATTCGAAGATGAATTGGGCGGCGGCGCCAGCATCACCGAGGCTGCTCAACGGCTTAATTTTACACTGCGTAAAATTCCCGCCGTCAGTTCTACAGGCGCAGATACAACAGGCACGAAAGTCGACGATCTGACTGCCAACATACTCCAGGTTGCGTTCGGCACAGAGCAGGATCAGGACAGCGCACTGACCGATGTCGGAGATTCCGGCTACTTCATTCTCCATGTTGACGGCGTTACAAATCCAACGCTACGGCCATTTGCAAAAGTTAGGTCGGACGTGCAGCTCGCCTGGAAATCAGAACAACAAGCCACGGCAGCCGAAAAGAAAGTAAAAGCCATTATGGATCGCCTCAAGGGCAGCACCAAACTGGCGGATATCGCAAAAGAGCTCAAAGTTAAACTTAAAACGACAGCCGAGTTTATCCGCACCGGCGCTGGCCTGAAAGCCCAATTGCCGGGCGCACTTGTCAGCGGCCTGTTCAAAGCCAAAGGAAATACAGCGGTTTCTGCAGCCTCCAATGACACGCATTTCATCGCGCAAGTGAAAGACATCAAAGCCGCCAATCCGGTTGCCGACAAACAGGGTTTTGATCAACTCAAAGCCCAGCTCAGTAGCAATATCAGCAACGATATTTCAACGCAGCTCGCCAATGCTTTGCGCACCAAACTTGGTGTCACAATCAACCGTGCCGCGGTTGATTCCGCCCTTTAAGTCATATGCAGGTCACCCCTGAATTTGCGAGCTTCGAGATAGGCTACGAAGCGGGTCTTACGCAGGTTGCCGCCACGACCCTGAATGCTGATTTGGAAACGCCGGTATCGGCGATGATGAAGCTCGCCAAAGGCCAGCCGAACAGCTTTTTGTTGGAATCTGTTGAGGGTGGTTCGATCCGTGGACGCTATTCCTTTATAGGATTAAAACCTGATCTCATTTGGCGGTGTTTTGGCAATCGTGCAGAACTCAACCGCGATGCTTTAGCAGTTGCGTCCAATTTCGAGCCATGCCCGGTCGCTGAAAAATCCGGCGCGCTTGCCTCTTTCCGCGCCCTGTTGGCAGAGTCTAAATTTGATCTGCCCGACAACATGCCGCCCATGGCCGCAGGTCTTTTTGGGTATATGGGGTATGACATGGTGCGACTTTCGGAGACGGTGCCGGATGAGAACCCGAGCACCATTGACGTACCGGATGGCCAATATATCCGCCCGACTATCATTGCTGTATTCGATACGATCGAAGATCAAGTGACCGTCGTAACCCCTATTAGGCCCAAAGCCGATATATCTGCCGAACAGGCCTATGAGCAAGCCCTGACCCGGCTCGGTGCCATATTAGATGACTTTGCGTCCAATTTGGATCGTCAGCAGCCTGATGTTGATCTCGCACATCTGCCAGAGCCGAGCTCCAATATGAGCCAAGATGAGTTTCATGAGATCGTCGCAAAGGCGAAAGAATACATATTGGCGGGAGATGTCTTCCAAGTTGTCTTGTCGCAGCGATTTTCAGTGCCTTTTGACCTGCCGCCTTTGGCTTTTTATCGGGCGCTTCGCCGGGTTAACCCCTCGCCCTTTCTGTTCTTCCTGGATTTTGGTGATTTTTCGATTGTTGGCTCAAGCCCGGAACTGTTGGTGCGCCTGCGAGAAGGCCGAGTTACCATCCGCCCGCTTGCCGGCACCCGCCCCCGCGGCCAAACCACGGCCGAAGACAAAGCTTTGTCTGAAGATTTACTGGCCGATCCCAAGGAACTTGCCGAACATTTGATGTTGCTCGATCTTGGCCGCAATGATGTTGGCCGGGTTGCCAAAGTCGGCACCGTCGAAGTCACGGATCGAAACAGTATCGAGCTTTATTCGCACGTCATGCATATCGTCTCCAACGTTGAAGGCGACATCGATGCTGCGCGTTATGACGAAATAGATGCACTTTTGTCGGGCTTTCCCGCCGGTACGGTCTCAGGCGCACCGAAAGTTCGAGCAATGGAGATCATCGAAGAGCTCGAAACGCTTCGTCGCGGCATTTATGCGGGCTGTATTGGCTATTTTGGCGCTGATGGTGATATGGATACCTGTATCGCACTGCGCACAGCGGTTTTAAAAGACGGCCTGCTCTATGCTCAGGCTGGCGCCGGTATTGTTGCCGATAGTGATCCGGAATCTGAATATCAGGAATGCCGTAACAAAGCCAAAGCCCTCATTCGCGCCGCCGAAGAAGCGGTTAAATTTGCTGTCGGTGGGGATTAAAAATAACTTCCTAGAATTAGCCAAACGATCTAATCAATTTCTTTTATCTCGAATGGATCGTCATATTCGCTACGTAGAGTAAATAATCCTAGAGCACCGCTATTTTGTGATGGAACATCAAGCCTCAACTTAAAA
>CAJXJM010000320.1 GCA_913054205.1 uncultured Rhodospirillaceae bacterium | reverse complement strand
TGGCTGGGTGCCGCAGCTTAGCTTGGCCATGGATATTCTGTTTATCCTGATGGCCTTTGCCATTGCCTGGACGTATCTAATGGAAATCGAGTCGGTATGTATAATCGACCAATTGACCGGCGAACGAGCGGACCTAATCGCCAAGGCGCTTTTGGCTGAGAAAGAATATGCTGACTCGATGGGCTTGCCTGTGCCGACCACCATAGATGATCCGAATTGCATCAACACCACAGGGCTGTGGCTGTTCGCCATTGTCGGAGCAGGTGTTCTGACGTTTTTGGCCTACAATATTAAAGTTTGGGGATTCCCTCTCGTCTTGGTGTCTTTTTCCGTTGCGCTTTACACGATTGGCACGGTGGGTATGTGGTACTTCTTTGGTCCTGATGATATTTCAAAATATTGGGTGACCAAACTAGGGGGAGAACCCCGTCAATTATCCGATGGCTTGTCCAACGTTCGTGATGTTCTGATCAATGGTTCGCAAGGTTTGCTGGGACGTTTTATCAGCATTCTTATGGATATTGTGTTTCCCTACATTATCCTGGGAGCGTTATTCGGTGCTTCCGCGGGCGGTCGCTCTTTAATCAAAATGGCTTTTCTTTTGACACGTAATTTGCGTGGCGGTCCAGCGCATGCGGCAGTGGTTAGCTCGGCTATGTTTGGTACCATCTCCGGTGGCCCAGTCGTCAACGTCCTCTCGACCGGGGTGTTGACGATCCCCATGATGATGAAGCGGGGTTTCAAAGGAGCATTTGCGGGTGGTGTGGAAGCCGCTGCTTCGTCTGGAGGCCAAATCATGCCGCCGGTTATGGGCGTAGCGGCATTTGTACTCGCGTCGGTGACCGCTGTATCCTATAGCTCGGTGATCAAAGCTGCTGCGCTTCCGGCACTGGCCTATTTCGGAGCGCTGTTTCTAGCTGTTGTGTTCCAGTCTCGTAAACAGGGTATTGAGGCCTATGGCGAAATCATCGACGAAATGCGTTTGACCAAGGACGACAAAATAAATCTGTTAATGATATTTGCCCCCATTGGCTTAATTTTTCTATTGTTGCTCACTCCCAAGGAAGCAGTGACCTGTGGCTGGATCGGTAACTTGTTTGCGGTGGAACAATCATTCACAAATGGTGTCTGTTCGTCGGCAACTTTGCCATGGTTGCTGGGGGTGTTGGAGAATTCGGCGGGAGATGCTAGCTCGGCTGGCTGGTGGGCTGTGGCGTTGCTCTCCCTGCTTTTCTTTCTGGATAAAGATATGCGCGCCAATCCGAGCAAGCTCGTCAAGGCGCTGTCCGAAGCTGGGGTGCTGATTTCTAGTTTATCACTGATGTTGTTGGCAATTTCGGTAATCGATTTTTCGCTCAATTTTACAGGTCTTGCCAGTTACATCGCGGGTGATGTCGTGCACTGGATGCGTGAAATGGGACGGAGTTTGGGAGGCAGCGGAATCTTCACATTTATCGCCTTGCTCGTTACTATGGCATTGGCGATACTTTTGGGCATGGGCATGCCAACGGTTCCCGCCTATCTAAATGTCGCATTGCTTATGGGGCCGATGTTGGTCGGCTTAGGCATTGCTAATTTTACCGCCCATATGTTTGTATTTTATTTTGCCGTAGCCTCGGCGATAACGCCACCAGTAGCGATAGCGGCCTTTGCCGCCTCTTCCATCTCCAAAACGGACCCCATGATCACTGGTCTGGCTGCAGTCAGGGTGGGAATAGTCATGTTCATTATCCCCTTTGTGTTCGCCTTTTATCCGGAGTTGTTACTTATTGCGGATGCCCAAATAGACCCAGCCTCCCCGAGCGGTGGATTCTTGCCGGGTTACGACGGTGAGGTCCATATGGCAAGTTTGGTTTGGCTGTGCACGCGTATTGCGCTTGCGCTATATATGGTGGGAAGTTCACTTGCCCGCTTTGATCGTACTGAAATTTCTTTGATGGAACAGATCTGCAGGATTTTGGTCGCAATTTTGTTAGTGTGGAAATTACCCGAGGTCTACGCTGTCGGACTCATATTGGCCGCATTGATTTTGGTTTTACATGCCAGAAAAGCGACAGTTTTGCAGTCCAAGGAAGCATCTGCTGACGGTTAATTTGAGATTTCCACACTATTGTTAAAAATAATTTGGGAAAATTGTCGATGGTTAGCACTAGATTAAGTCCAGATGCTGTGTGGACAAATGGCATAGTTGAAACGATGGAGACCCATCAAGCTAACGCCGAAGCCTTTGCTGTTCGAGATGGTAAGTTTATTGCCGTCGGCAGTAACGCTGAAATCGTCAATCTAATCGGTCCGGAAACAAAGCACCACGATCTCCATGGACGTTATGTCATGCCAGGACTGGTGGAAAGTCATGTGCACGCTTTGTTGGGAGGATGCCGCGATCTTCTGGATGTCTATGTGGGCTATCAAGCGTCCTTTGAAGAGCTTCTCAATGCCGTAAAAGAAAGAGCCGAAAAACTTCCGCCCGGCGGTTTGATTTTTGGCGGTCCTTGGCGGATAGATATGCGCGCCGACATGGGACCCTGTCCACGCAAGATGCTCGATAAAATTGCCCCCGATCAAATCGTTATTCTAGCTGATATGAGCCAGCATTGCCTTCTCGCTAACACTCGAACACTGGAGCTAGCAGGAATTATAAAGGATTGTGCAGAAATTCCGGGCGGGGTTATCGAACGTGATGATACCGGCGCGCCAACGGGAATCCTTGCTGAAATGGCATGCGCACCGGTCAGGTATTTGGCCAAGCGCTCAAAGGAGGATCTGACCGCGGCGGCAGATTATTTTATTAGCTATTTCAACCGCCTGGGATATACCGCTTTCAAAGAGCCGATGGCTTTTGAAGATGAGTTGGCGACTTATTGTGACGCCGATAAGCGTGGTGCGCTCACACTCCACGCAGCAGCCCATATAGTCAGGTTTTCACCAGAGGGCGCAAAACCGATCAGCTATGATGAGATGGAAAGGCTACGGCGCGAATATGCCTCTGAAAATGTTAGAACTGGATTTGCCAAGGTTTTTCTGGATGGCGTTCCCGTGGTCTTAACGGGTTCATTTATTGCCCCTTATCTTGAAGCAGAGGGCTATGATGCGTCGGCGCATGATCCAGCGGCAACACTATTAATGCCGCAAGAAGAACTCAATGAAACAATCACTGAACTGGATCGACGTGGTTTTGTTACAAAGATACATGCTGTTGGTGATAATGCTGTACGGGTTGGCTTGAACGCTATCGAAGCCGCCCGACAACGCAATGGTAATTCCAATCTGCGTCACGAAATTGCCCATTGCACCTTTGTTGACACTGCAGAATACAAGCGGTTTTCAGAACTCAATGCAGTTGCTGAACAATCTCCCAAGTTATGGTTTCCTGGCGCAGGAACGCAATCCCAAATAGGTATTTTAGGGAAAGAGCGGGTCGACAGCAGCTACCCAATTAAAAGTTTGCTAAAAGAAGGTGCTAGTCTAACAGCTGCGACGGATTGGCCCGCAGCCGCACCGGATGCCAACCCTTGGACCGGATTAGCTGGGATGATCAGTCGCCGCAATCCGAGAGGAGAATATCCTGGCGCTGTTGGTGAGGATCAGGCCATCAGTCTTCGTGAAGCGTTGCCGATTTATACGGTAAATGGTGCCAGATCGCTGGGAATGGAGGAAGAGACTGGGAGCATTTGTGCAAATAAGTGGGCAGACTTCATTGTATTGGACCGTTCGCTGCATGAATTGGTTCCTGAAGAGATTGGTGCTATTGAA
>CAJXJM010000319.1 GCA_913054205.1 uncultured Rhodospirillaceae bacterium | reverse complement strand
AAATAAACGCCAATATCAGCGATTTTATTCCCGACAAAGGTAAAATTAGCGTGTTCAAATATTTTGTGGGCTGGCCCATAGATATTCCGATCCCAATTCTTCAATAGAAGTGCAGCCGATTTGAGCAAGGTTTCGGTCGACGCCATCGACAAATATATCGAGCACGCGCGCGCCTCCCAGTTCTCCCAACGCGCCAACACCAAAGACAAAGGAGCGACCGGAAAATGTAAATTCCGCGCCAGAGCAATAGGCTTTGACGATATCGCCGCCATTTCGGATACCGCTATCAAGCATAATCGTCATCTCATTCCCGACAGCATCACATACGCGCGGTAAGGCTTCAATGGAGGAGGGCGCGCTATCCAATTGGCGACCGCCGTGGTTCGATACAATGATCCCATCCGCACCGCACCGCTTGGCAGCCGCGGCAGTTTTTGGCGAGAGAACACCCTTTATGATAAGAGGTCCGTCCCAGGCATCGCGAATGCGCTTCATCAAAGCTTCATCCAATTTGGGCGATACCTGAAGCGCTTGCGCGGCGTTTAAAGATTTCTCTTCGCTTTGTTCTTTCATGTAGGGCACCAAATTCTCGAAAACCGGTTTGCCAGCGACAAGGGTCGCAAAAGCCCAGCCTGGTTTTGAGGCAATGTCCCATATGACTTTAGGCGTCATTTTAAAAGGCATTTTAAAATCGTTACGAAGATCACGCAGGCGAATTGCCGGCAGCGGAATATCAACCGTCACCACCAAGATTTTTATGCCCGCCTCCTTGGCCCGCCGAACGAGATCAAAGCTGACATGTTCTTGTCCTGAAACATAGAGTTGAAACCAGGCGTGATCGGGCGCGATCTCGGCAATCGTTTCAAGGGCGGTCGTCCCGGCAGCGCTGATTAAATAGGGAATATTCCTATCGCGCGCCATCGTTGCCAAAACGGTGTCGACTTTAGGCCACAAAAGATTGGCAAGACCAACCGGCGATACGCCAATCGGAGCATCATAGGTGTGGCCAAACAATGTTACCTTTTGACTGCGCTCCGAAACATCGCGTAAATATTCGGGACACAGAAGAATATCTTCAAAGCCTGTTCTATTGCGTTGAATGTTAGCCTCGTTGCCAGCACCTCCGTCCAGGTAATCAAAAGCAAGTTTTGGGATTCGTTTTTGCGCACGATCTCTAAGATCGTCGATGGTATGGAAATCTTCGGGGGTCATATAATAGATACCAATGTTAAACCGGCTGAATACCAACCTCATAAAATTCACGTTGTTTCTCTTCGGCGATATTGAGCATGCGTTCGAGAACGTTTGGCTCCTGAGCGCCGGAAATTGAAAACTGGCGTTCAAAAATAAAAGCCGGCACGCCGCTGATGCCAAGGCGATGGGAACGGGGGTTCTGTTCATGAATGTCAGCGATGTCTTCATCGCTATAGAGATACTCGCGGATATCTGCACCGTCGAAACCCATTTTCTCGCCAATGTCGATCAGGACAGAGAGGTTGCCGATATCGCGGCCTTCCATGAAATAATTCTGGTATAGCGTTTCCACCATTTCCGAGGCGCGCTCGTCGCGAGCGGCATATCTCACCAGCCTATGTGAATCGATGGTGCTCGGCGTCCGACCTACCTTTGCAAAATCAAACTCAATGCCAACCGAACGTCCAGCCTGGTCTATCGCTGCAAAAAGTCTTTGTGAGCGCAGTTCTCCGCCAAATTTATTCTGCATGTAGTTGCCAAAATCAGTTCCCTCAGCAGGCATATCCGGATTCAGCAAAAATGCATGCCAATAGATGTCAGCATTGAGTTGCGGGCGGCGGCTCAGCATTTCCTCAAGCCGTCGCTTACCAATGAAGCACCATGGGCAAATTGTATCGAAAATAATGTCTATACGCATGAATGTAAGCTAACGCTGTTTGGCAGCTGGAGCAAGAAACAGTGCCATGTTCCTTAAATTCAAAATTATTGAAATTAAGGTTCAAATAAAGGTTGAAATTTAATTTAAACAATCCAAATTATACTCTCATGGCTATACGATACCACATAGATACGCTTTTAAACTGTGTCTTCATTCAGCACTTAGATGATCTTGTTCATGGCGAATTCAAAAAGCATGTGCAACAAATCCTTGACGATTCCAAGTTTCAGCTGGGGATGAATTTTTTGCACGATGCCAGCAATATATCGTTTGTTGAAAATCCCACTACAAAGTCAATTGGCGCGAAGCGAGATCGTTTGAAGAAATTTGATGATCCAGAAATTGGTACGTGCCGTATTGCCTGGGTTGTCGCCACCGCCATTGATTACGGCATCATGCATCGCATTTCAGTTACAAATCGATTTAATCCGGAAGTTGAGAGACGACCGTTCAGAGATTCTGAAAAAGCGCGCACGTGGTTAGAGATACCTGAAGACTATGAAATAAATTACGGCAATTGAAATAGAAACTAAAAATTCATCAGACTCCCGCAACCCACAAACTTTTTCACAACCTAAAGCTTAGGATATGTAGAGACTCACTCGGCAATCAGATTTGATGGAGGCTGATCCAAATGCATAAAAAGCCCGCTGAAATTCACCAACGGGCTTTTAGTCGTTCTATTTGAGGTTTCTCACTCGGCTATAACAATATCCACTGCTTTTAAGCCTTTAGGTTCTTCGGCAACTTCGTAATTTACTTTTTGTCCCTCGGTGAGGCTTTGTAAGCCTGCCGTCATGACGGCAGTGATATGTACGAAGATATCTTTTTCGCCATCTTCTGGGACGATGAAGCCATATCCCTTCGTCGGGTTGAACCATTTAACGGTTCCGGTAGCCATAATTCATCCTTTCTACGTCCTACTTTAATAACCGGGAAAACATCCCGGCCTCCCAAAGTGGCGCAGATGGTGACAGTAATTTTTTATAATGGTGCTGTTATTTGGCCTGTTAAATCACGCAATGACACGCCACGCATATAATGCTACTCGCATCTCGGAATATCAGACAAGTGATTTTTCATCATTGAAAAAATGAAATCAATAAGATGGGACCGTCGGCCAGCCTAAGCTATTCTAATTTAAGGATTTTGAGTACTTAAGCCGCATTTCTCGCTTTTAGCTTCATACCAACCACTTCATAGACATTCAGGCCGGTGATATCGGCAATATCTTCGATAGGCAAAGAAGTTTCTTTTATCAATATCTTTGCATGAATGGTCGGATTGCGGCGCGAGCTACTGTTGCGTCGGCGTTTGCTGGCGGCATCCTGTACGGCTTGTTTTGCTTCTTCTGCCTTATCGAGACCCCGGTCCTTGGCGCGGTCCATGGCAGCTTGCCAGCGTTGTTTCTCAGCTTCTGCATCTTTTTGAGTATAGGCCGAGTTTTCAAAATCAGCACCCTTGCGCGGGCGTTGATAGAATTCCTGGCGGGGCATTGGTTTTCTGTCGCTGTCGATCGGCGGTGTCCAGCGCGCGGCTTCATCCAACGACATATCATGCTTTTTAGCAATACGGTTTGCTGCCGCGAGAGCATTTTCGCGCTCGCCTTGGTACTTGCTGCTGTTGGCGAGTTCGAGCAAGTTGCGGAAACGTGTCCGCTCAGATTCTGTAAATGCGGTGCTAATTGTCGGCCTCAAAAACTTGATAAACGAACTTTCAGTTTAACATGAAAGTCGCCGGAAAGGGTTAACGACGAAATGCCGGAATGGGTTAACGACTATATAGAGTGTCATTACCGAAATTACGAGCCATAAATGGCAAAAATTTTTATGAGTCAAATCACGGCGCG
>CAJXJM010000318.1 GCA_913054205.1 uncultured Rhodospirillaceae bacterium | reverse complement strand
ATGCTTTTATGAACTCGACGAGTGGCCGTGATCCCGATCCTTATCGCCATGAAGCCTCTGAAGATTCCTGGGAGAAACAATTGGCGTTTCTGGCGAAGCATTTTTGAGGACAATCCAATTGTAAGCCCTCCCACCTTAGTCCTCCCCCTCGAGGGGGGGAGGGGGAAGAATAATGGGCTTTTTGTCTAAATTCCCTCTCCCCCGGAGGGAGAGGGTTAGGGTGAGGGGGAAATTAATGTTAAAAAAGTTTTATGCAAAAATTAAAATCCCATTTCAAAGTTTTTCTCTACGCCGCTCTATTTGGTATGATCGCCTATGGCTTTGTGCAGCTTGGGATCATGCTTCATAGACAGTTTCTTTAGGCGGCGATAAGGTCGCTTGATGAAGATAGTGGCTTTGCATTTTTTGAGATGGATGGTTGTGGTTGCAGCATTCGTGCTGCCGATGCTAGTGGGCTTGTGTTTTGTTGCTGTGACCTTTTGGTTTGCGACGTGGTGGCCGCCGCTTTTAGGGCTCGAGGACACCGCCTTCTTCTTGGCGGCATTTTTCACATCTTGGGGATTGTTGCCTTATTTTTGGGTGGTTGAGTTCGCTGCCGTCGTTAAACACATGGATAAAGCTTTGGGCGCAACCCAGTGGATGATTGAACAAGCGCTTGCAAAGCGCGGTGTTTATCTGCCTTAAACAGCTATGGAAGCCTGGATACTCTTCACCATCGCCGCCGCTTTTCTGCAAAACCTGCGCAATGGTCTGCAAAAATCGATCAATAGTGTTCTCTCGACAACTGGGGCGGCCTATACGCGCTTTGCCTTTGGTCTGCCTTTGGCAATTATCTACTGGATCGCTCTGCGGTGGATTCTAGATGACGCGCTCAACTGGGGCTCGCTGTTTTGGATCTATGCTTTTGTCGGAGGAACGGCGCAAATTTTAGCAATGGTAAGTTTATTGCGCGCCTTTTCTTTGCGAGGGTTTGCCGTCGGAACGGCCTATGCCAAAACCGAGACGTTACAAACTGCGATTTTCACTGTGGTTCTTTTGAGAGAAACTGTTTCCAGCAATGCACTTTTGGCAATCTTAATTAGCCTAATTGGCGTCTTTATGCTGTCGAGTGCTAAATCCGGTACGGGTCTTAAAGACATTTTGTTTTCCTTGACCGAGAAGGCGGCACTGTTTGGATTGGCGTCTGCGGCCTTATTGGGGTTGTCCGCGGTCTCTTACCGAGGTGCGGCATTGTCGTTGAAATTTTCAGAAGTGGATGGCGCGCTCCTACCAGCAGCCTCAACCCTCGTGGTTGCCCTCGCCATCCAAACGGCGATGATGACCGTCTACCTAGCTCTCAAAGAAAAAGGCCAGCTCAGGACAGTCTGGCAAAATCGTCATAAAGCGATGCTCGTCGGTATCGCCAGCATGCTCGGCAGCGTCGGCTGGTTCACGGCGATGACGTTGCAAAATGCCGCTTACGTGCGTGCCCTTGGACAGGTTGAACTGATTTTCACTTTTTTGACGTCAGTGCTGATTTTCAAGGAGCGCTTCAATAAAGCCGAGATCGGCGGTACGGTGCTGATTGTTGGCGGTGTGTTAATATTGTTGTTGGGTTAAAATTAATTAACAACTGTTGAGTTATTCGTTATGCGGTACCTGGCACCATTTAAAAAAACGTTTAGAATCAGTGTCTTTTTTTAGAGTTGGTTCGCCTGGTCCATAAGTTTGCTGAGCAAGCGGTCAAGATCATCAATGTCTTCGGCGCTCATAATCGACATGAGGCGCTCTTCAAAATCCCAGCCCGCTGGAACAATTTGATCATAGATCGCGCGGCCTTGGCGGGTGAAACTCAAAAAGGAGTTCCGTCGATCTTCTTCGTCGGCGCGGCGCTCAACGAGATCCAAATCGATGAGGCCTGAGACGGCGCGGCTAACCTGTACTTTATCCATCGCCGCATGTTCGACAATGCTGGTTGCCGTGCAATTGGGTTCTCGTCCAATCGCCGCCATCACCCGCCATTGCGGAATCGTTATGCCAAAACGCTCGGCATAAGCTTTGGAAAAAGCCGTGCTGACCGCCTTTGCCAATACTGCCAGGCGATAGGGAATGAAATCCTCTAAATGGAAATTTTCCTGAAGTGTTTGGGTGCCATCTTTCATCATTGCAAAATAATACTTGAAATTAGTTGCAAATGAAACTATTATTTTTTGATAGGCATTAGGGAGCTGACAATATCATGGACAGCGTGGTTTCAACGGAGTTGATCTATCAGACCGGCTTCGGCAATGAGTTTGCCACCGAAGCATTGGCGGGTGCCCTGCCAAAGCGCGGCAACTCACCTCAAAAAGCACCGCATGGACTTTATGCGGAACTGCTCAGCGGTACAGCCTTTACGGTACCGCGCGAAACCAACCGCCGAAGCTGGCTTTATCGCATCCGACCGTCGGTGGTGCATGAGCCATTTGAGCAGATTGAAAATGGGCTTATTAGAGCGGCGCCATTTGACAATCAACCGGTGCCGCCAAATCAGATGCGCTGGGATCCGATTCCCATGCCGGAGGCGCCAACCGATTTTATTGATGGTCTTGTAACGATGATGGGCGGCGGTGATGCGACCTCAGGGACCGGCCTTGCTGTCCATCTCTATACCGCTAATACCTCAATGACAGATCGATTTTTCTACAACGCCGACGGTGAAATGTTGATTGTGCCGCAACAAGGTCGCCTCACGCTGCACACCGAAATGGGGGTGATCGATGTTGCGCCCAATGAAATCGCGGTTGTTCAGCGCGGTATCAAATTCCGGGTCGATGTGCCGGATGGTATGTCGCGGGGTTATGTCTGCGAGAATTATGGCGCTGCCCTGCGCTTGCCGTCACTCGGACCGATCGGCTCCAACGGGCTCGCAAATCCAAGAGATTTTGAGACGCCGGTTGCGGCCTTTGAGGACCGCGAAGGAGAATTCACACTGACCTGCAAGATGGCGGGCAATATGTGGTCGGCTAAAATCTATCACTCACCCATGGACGTTGTTGCCTGGCACGGCAATTACGCGCCTTATAAATATGACCTCGCAGATTTTAATGTGATCGGTTCCATTAGTTTTGATCACCCTGACCCCTCGATCTATACGGTTTTGACCTCGCCTTCGAATTCAGCCGGCACAGCAAATATTGATTTTGTAATCTTCCCGCCGCGCTGGTTGGTGGCCGAAGATACCTACCGTCCGCCTTGGTACCACCGCAATGTGATGAGCGAGTTTATGGGACTTATCCACGGTCAGTATGATGGCCGCAAAGAAGGTTTCGTGCCGGGTGGTTGCAGTCTGCACAATTGCATGTCGCCCCATGGCAATGACGCTGAAGTCTACGAGACAGCCAGCGACGCGGAGCTTCAGCCCCACTATATTAAAGACACCATGGCTTTCATGTTTGAAACTTCGATGGTTTATAAGCCAACAAAATTCGCGCTCGAAACGGAATACCGTCAATTTGACTATTCCGATTGTTGGCAGGGCCTCCAGAAACATTTTTCAGGGTAACATCAATGACACAGTTGAATGACACCCATGATCCATCGCTAAAATCGTGGGTCGCCTCCGCAAATGAGCCGGGCTGCGATTTTCCCATTCAGAATCTGCCGTTTGGGATGTTTAAACGGACCAACACTGACACGCCGCCGCGCGGATGTATTGCTATTGGTGATCAGATTTTGGTATTGGCCCATGTTTTGGCAAAAGGTCTGCTATGTGACAAAGCGGAAAGAGCTGCCGAAGCAGCCTTGGGGCCAACGC
>CAJXJM010000317.1 GCA_913054205.1 uncultured Rhodospirillaceae bacterium | reverse complement strand
GATACTGCCTGGTTGCTGACCGCAACGGCGATCGTTTTAATGATGACGATCCCTGGTCTGGCGCTTTTTTATGGTGGCATGACCCGCAAGAAAAACGTACTTGCCACATTAATGCAAAGCTTTGCCATTACCTGCCTCATCTCAATTATTTGGATGGTGATGGGCTACAGCCTGGCGTTTTCCAAAGGCGGCAATTCTTATGTCGGTAACTTGGATCTCGCCTTTCTCGATCATCTGACCGTCGGCGCCATCAATGGCACGATCCCAGATTCGTTGTTTGTTGTTTTCCAAATGACCTTCGCAATTATCACAGCAGCCCTGATTACAGGAGCGGTCGCGGAGCGGATGAAGTTCTCTGCGCTATTGTGGTTTGTGGGCATCTGGTCAATTGTTGTGTATTCCCCTGTTACCTTCTGGGTTTGGGGCGGCGGCTTCCTCGGCGATGCCGGCGTACTCGATTTTGCGGGCGGCACGGTCGTACACATTAACTCGGGCGTTGCAGCGCTTGTTGCCTGCATTATGCTCGGCAAACGCAAAGGGTTCGGTGTTGAAAACTTAGCGCCCCACAATCTGATTTTGACGGTCATTGGCGGCTCTCTTTTATGGGTCGGTTGGTTTGGTTTCAATGCCGGCTCAGCATTAGGTGCCAATGGCAGCGCCGCTATGGCAATGACGGTTACGCAGATTGCCGCTGCCGCTGCCGGACTTTCCTGGATGTTCATCGAATGGGTGACACAAAAGAAACCAACCGTTCTCGGTATTGTTTCAGGTGCTATTGCCGGCTTGGTTGCGATTACACCGGCCTCCGGTTATGTCGGTCCATCCGGCGCATTGGCGATTGGTATCGCGGCAGGCCTGGTATGTTTCTGGGGTGCTACGTCGCTTAAACACAAACTTGGGTATGACGATTCATTGGATGTCTTCGCTGTTCACGGTCTCGGTGGCATCACCGGCGCGATCTTGACCGGCGTCTTTGCTGTTGAAGCAATCGGCGGAACTGCCGGCGCCTTGGAAGGCAATATTGCCCAGATTGCCACACAGTTTTACGGCATTGCGGCAACCGTCGTTTGGAGCGCGGTCGCCTCTGCGGTCATTCTCTTTGTCATAGACAAAACAATTGGACTCCGCGTTGACAGTGAAGCTGAAGCTGAAGGCCTCGATCTCAGTCAACATGGTGAAATGATCCACTAGGCGGATTGCTTGCCAACCTCAAAGACTCCTCCCCGCCAAATTTCGGGGAGGAGAATCTTATTTTAAGTTAGGCGATTGAACGGGTTTGTCCTCCTTAGTTCTTTCGTTTATCGGACCGTCCTTACGCATGCCACGCCGTAGGACGGTCCACCTTTTTCTGATTATAAATTGATCATACTGCTCAAGGTGCTAATTTATTAGACAATTTTAGCGCGCCCTTGTACCATCAAATAATGATCAATTATCTCTTACCTTATTGGAAATAAACATTTAATTCAGGAACAGCCCAAACCGGCACACTTCTTGATTATATGAAAGCCTGCGTGGCACGCATAAAGATAGGGGATCTCGATCAATTCGAGTTCAAACGGCCACACGGGATATGTGTAACAGGAGGACACCAAGATGCGCAAACTTGCGATCGGTTCATTTTCAACACTACTCATTACTCTAATTTCTTTACTGCCAAGTGAGGCGCTGGCTGCTGAAAAGCTCGATTCTGGCAACACCGCTTGGATAATTACCGCGACAGCATTGGTGCTGTTTATGACGATGCCGGGTTTGGCGCTTTTTTATGGCGGGTTGGTTCGAAGTAAGAACGTCCTTTCTGTCCTCATGCAATGTTTTTCAATTTGTTGTTTAGCCTCAATCGTCTGGCTTGTCGTTGGCTATTCGATCGCCTTTGGCGGCGGCAATGCCTGGTGGGGCGGCCTGTCAAAAGCCTTCCTGGCGGGGGTGACCACAGAGACACTCTCCGGCAATATTCCGGAAGACGTCTTTTTCATGTTCCAAATGACCTTTGCCATCATAACGCCCGCCCTGATTGTCGGTGCCTATGTTGAGCGCATCAAGTTTGGCGCCGTTGTTTTGTTCAGTGCATTATGGCTGATCTTTGTCTATGCGCCGTCAACCCATTGGGTATGGGGCGGTGGACTGCTTGCCGATCTTGGCTGGGCCAGCGAATCGCTTAAGGGATATGCAACGATGGATTTCGCCGGCGGCTTGGTTGTTCACGCCAATGCAGCGGTTGCGGCTTTGATCATTGCCAAGGTCCTTGGTCCTCGCACCGGTTTTCCAAATGATTTACGTCCGCCGCATAATCCAGGAATGGTGATGATTGGCGCAGCGATGTTGTGGGTTGGCTGGTATGGCTTTAACGCAGGCTCTGCGTTGGCTGCCGATGGTAATGCGGGCATGGCAATGACGGTGACGCATATTTCAGCCGCGACCGCGTGTTTGACCTGGATTTTGATCGAATATATCAAATTCGGAAAGCCAAGTTTGGTTGGTATTGCAACCGGCGCCATTGCCGGCCTTGCTACCATCACACCTGCCTCTGGTTTTGTCGGACCAGTAGGAGCCTTGGTCTATGGCCTCGCTTCCGGTGTCATCTGCTTTTATATGATCAACGTTATTAAATCGAAGTGGAACATTGATGACAGCTTGGATGTCTTCGCCGTTCACGGTATCGGCGGCATATTGGGCATTCTCCTGACAGCGTTCTTTGCTGATACCAGCCTTGGTGGAAATGGATTGCCGGAAGGTGTTAGCATGGGAACCGCGTTCCTCGGCCAGCTGATTGCGGTCATTGTCACCGTTGTATGGGCCGGTGTCGCCAGCTATATTCTTCTAAAGATAACCCAGGCTATTGTTGGTCTCAGGGTAAGTGCCGAAGAAGAAATTGAAGGCCTTGATATTACGTCGCATGGCGAACGTAGTTACGACCTTTAGTCGTCAAAAAATAAGGGGCGAAGCTCATGAAATATATAGTAGCAATTATCAAGCCTTCTAAATTAGACATCGTACGGGAAGCACTAACGGAAATCGGTATCCAAGGTCTTACGACCAGCGAAGTTTCAGGGTTCGGCCGCCAAAAAGGCCATACTGAAATTTATCGGGGCGCCGAATATGCCATTAGTTTTGTCCCCAAGACCAAAATCGAAATTGCGGTCAGTGACGATATCGCTGACCGGGTTATCGAATCAATTCGAGAAACGGCTGGTTCTGAAAATATCGGTGACGGCAAAATCTTTGTGTACGAGCTGACCGATGCAATCAGAATACGAACCGGCGAGCGCGGCGAGGAAGCGCTCTAATTAACCGGTGATTGTTCCCGCAAGTTTTGCTGTGACTTGTGAGATTAAGCGGGGGCCGTTAAAACACTGTTAGCTTAGATGCCCCGCATGTTTGCGGGGTCTCTTTTTTTGGGGCAATAGTTGGACATGTATAACTCAGATCTCGACAAATTAACGGACTATCCGTTTGATCGATTGCGGGCTCTTTTAAAAGGCGTTGACGCGCCGCAAGACAGAGAACCGATGATCATGTCTCTAGGGGAACCTCAACACCCCTCACCGGCGCTGTTGGCTGAAACCGTCAACAATCATGCCGATCAATGGGCAAAATATCCGCCGATAGCTGGAACCGCTGATCTGTTGGGCGCCGCCAAAGATTGGCTCGACAATCGTTATGCGCTGAACTCGGATTTGATCGAAGCGACAGAAAATATTGTCGTCGTCTCCGGCACACGGGAAGCTTTATATATGGCGGGTGATGTTTCAATCCCGCCACAAAAAGACGGCGCCATACCAATC
>CAJXJM010000316.1 GCA_913054205.1 uncultured Rhodospirillaceae bacterium | reverse complement strand
TTTGCTTTTGTCATTGGCGTATTGATTTGGTGGAAAGCTGGTTCCGGCGAGGCCCGCGCCCTTCCGGCGGAGCGGTTTACCGGTGCCATTCGGACTGGCCTTCGTTATACCCGCGAAAGTGGGCCGGTGCGCAATACTCTCTATCGTGCCATTGGTTTTTTCTGTTCGCGACAGCCTATTGGGCGCTTCTACCGCTTATTGCTCGGGATCTCCTCAAAGGCGGACCATCCTATTATGGACTTATGTTGGGCGGCATCGGCATTGGAGCGGTACTTGCTGCCCTTGGTCTCCCTCGCCTCAAAAAAGTGTTGGGTCCCAATAAGGTGGTTGCCCTTGGCTCAGCGGGTACGGCGGTTGTATTAGCTATTTTTGCGGCGTCATCCAACCAAATCGCCGGGCTTGTTGCCTGTATGTTGGCGGGTGCCTGTTGGCTGGCAGTACTCTCAAGTCTCAATGTATCAACCCAGCTTGCCTTGCCGGAATGGGTTCGCGCGCGTGGGCTCTCCATGTTGATAACGGTGTATTTTGGCGCAATGGCGGGCGGTAGTATTATATGGGGAAATATCGCAAATCAGGTCGGTGTCCCCAACACCCTTTTAATCGCGGCTATCGGTGCGGCGCTCGCCATCCCTATTACTTGGCGTTGGAAAATTATTGCCGATCCCAACATTGATCTGACGCCGTCATTTCATTGGCCGGTACCGGTTGTGGCCGAAGAAATAGAAGAAGATCGTGGTCCCGTCATGGTGACCGTTGAATATCAAATCGATCCGATTAATCGAAAGGATTTTGAACAGGCGATGGAAGAATACGGTCACACCAGAAAACGCGATGGGGCTTTCTCATGGGGGATTTTTGAAGATGTTGAAAGACCCGGACATTATCAAGAGTATTTTCTCGTCGAGTCTTGGCTGGAGCATGAACGCCAACATCACCGGGTCACAGAAGCAGATATCGAGATCGAGAACAAAGTCATGCAGTATCACTTAGGAAAAAGCCGCCCGATTGCCCGCCATCTCATCGCGCCTATTCCACCAACGTCAAAAGGTTAAATTTCGACTGTTGATAAATAGGCGATAAATAGGAATTCAGTACACCACTTCAACGAAGTAAAGGCCTTCCGGCGGTGCGGTAGGGCCACCTTTAGTGCGGTCCGCCGCTTCGAAAGCAGCCTTGAATTCATCAATTGTCCAGCGCCCCTCGCCAACGTTTTTTAACGAGCCGGCAAAGTTTCGTACCTGATGATAGAGAAACGATTTTGCCCGCACGTGGATGCTGATTTCATTGCCATCTTTCTCCACTCTGATCGCATCCAATGTTTTTAACGGGCCATCAGCTTGGCACTCGGCGGCCCTAAAGGTGGAAAAATCATGTTTACCCAACAGCAATTGAGAAGCTTCGTGCATCGCTGTAGCATCAAGCTCAACCGGAATCCACCACGCCCGCCCGCGATCAACTGTTAGCGGCGCCCGGCGGCTAATGATGCGGTAGACATAAGCGCGCTGTTGGGCGGAAAAGCGAGAATGAAACTCCTGGTCCACTTCATCGGTGGACAATATTGAAATCGCAACATCTTTTAAATGATGGTTCAGAGCTCTACGTACCGTATTTGCATCGCTGTCTTTTTCAATATCGAAATGCGCAACCTGGCCTAAAGCATGGACTCCTGTGTCAGTGCGCCCGGCAGAAAATACGGTCACGTCTTCACCGCAGAATTTTTGAACTGCCTCTTCCATGCATTGTTGAACGCCAAGACCGTTTATCTGGCGCTGCCAGCCGACAAAACCGCTGCCGTCATATTCAATGAGAAGTTTATAACGTTGCATTAGCTGAGCCTGCTGCCGGGCGGTAGGCCAAAGCCTCTAAGGAAAGCTGGCGCCTCCATCGGTGATTTTCCGGCACGCTGGACTTTGGTCAATCGGAGGGCACCTTGACCACAAGCGATCGTCAATTGATTATCTAAAACTGTGCCAGGCGCGCCGCTGCCGTCAACAGGCTCTGCCGCCAAAATTTTAATGCGCTCTTTTTTATGCTCAAACCAACTGCCGGGCCAGGGCGTAAAAGCCCGCACCAGGCGCTCAAGCTCAATAGCAGGTTTTTGCCAATCTATGTGGCCCTCGTGACGTTCAAGTTTGCTGGCGTAGGTGACGCCATCTTCAGGCTGCGGGATAACCGAAAAAGTTCCTTCCGCAAGACCATCCAGAGCCTCCAATATTAATCTAGCCCCCATTTCCGATAGCGCATCATGCAGGCTTTCGCCGGTGGTTTCAGGCGTAATCGGCACCTGATCAACGAGCACCATGTCTCCAGTATCAAGACCTTCATCCATTTGCATGATGGTCACACCGCTTTTTTCATCACCCGCCAAAATCGCGCGCTGGATTGGTGCTGCGCCCCGCCAACGCGGCAATAAAGAGGCGTGGATATTAACACAGCCCAACTTCGGAGCTTCCAAAATTGCTTTCGGGAGGATCAAACCATAAGCGACAACAACCGCGCAATCGAGCCTGAGATCAGCAAAGGCCTGATGTTCATCTTCTGATTTAAGGTTTTTGGGTGTCCGCACTTCAATGCCCAGTTCCAGCGCCTTTGCATGAACGGGATTGGGCCTTTCTTGTTGTCCGCGCCCGGCTGCGCGGGGCGGCTGCGCATAAACACAAACTATGTCGTGACCCGCCTTAACCAAAGATGTCAGCACCGGCACTGAAAAATCTGGCGATCCCATAAAGGCCAGCCTTAGACTATTGCGCCGGGCGTCAGACATTAGGCGTCAACTTTATCTAATTTATCCAAACGATCTGGCGGCAATTGGGCTTTGTATTTTTTGAGTTTCCGAATGATTAGATCGCGGCGCAGCTTGGAAATATGATCGACAAACAAAATGCCTTCAAGATGATCCATTTCGTGCTGGATGCAGGTTGCCAAAATTCCATTGGCTTCAATCTTTTTCGTCTTTCCATCTCGGTCCATATAGGTGAGTTGTATTTTTTCGGGCCGCGTAACCTGGGCATATTGATCGGGCAAAGACAGGCAACCCTCCTCGTAATCGAGAAGTTCTTCAGAGCTCCAGGTGATCTCAGGATTGATCATTTGGTAAGGCTGGCGTTCGTTATCGTTTTTTGTAACATCGACGACAATGATGCGCTTGGTCACCCCCACCTGCGGTGCCGCCAAGCCAATGCCGGGCGCGTCATACATCGTATCCAACATGTCGTCCATTAGCGTTCTCAGCTCATCCGTCACTTCGCTGACAGCTTCACATTTCAGCTTGAGGCGGGGATCGGGAGCAACAATGATCGGTAAAAGCGCCATGATTCGTCAAATTTCTCAGATTTTTCCAGGTTTTCTCAAGTGGAAATAGGCCAAGCAGGGCCTGAGGTCAAGGTTCCACGGGCTTCCACAGTAACTAGATTGCAATCTGATCAACAGTCGGGCTAGATTCAGCATGGATATGGGGTCTCTCTAATTTCATGGATACAAATCTAATATTAATCGTTCTGGTGATTATTGCTTTGGTGGCAATGGTCTTTTTGTTATTTCGAGGAGATCGTAGCCGCGCCGAAATGAGCCAGCAGCTCTCACAATTTAGCCACGAGCAGGTGCGCGCCCAGGCTGAGACCAAAGTTCGGATGGAACAAAACCAGACGGCCATCGATAACCTATCCAAACGCCTTGGTGACGGCCTCACCCAGCAAACCGAGAAAACTGGCGCGACCTTGAAACAATTGCATGAGCGCCTTGCCGTTATTGATACCGCGCAGAAGAACATCACCGGCCTTTCAGAACAGATGGTTGGACTGCAGGATATTTTA
>CAJXJM010000315.1 GCA_913054205.1 uncultured Rhodospirillaceae bacterium | reverse complement strand
TCAGTGTTGAGATAATTATGGTGACAGCAGGATTTTGATCGTTCTGGGAAAACATTCGATCTTGGTGGGAGATTCGCGATCTTCCTAACGTCAAACTGATTCATTTCGGTGCGCTCAAGGAGGACATGCCAGGCGAGATACGCGCCATCGCCGATTTTATTGACTGTTCCATTGACGAGTCTAAATGGGAAGACATCCTCGAACATTGCAGTTTTGACTACATGAAAGCCAATGCAACAGCGAGCGTGCCTTTGGGCGGTGCTTTTTGGGATGGCGGCGCGGAAACCTTTGTCCATAAAGGCACCAACGGGCGTTGGAAAGATGTTCTCAGCGAAGAAGAATGCGCCAAATACGAGGACATGGCGATAAAAGAGCTCGGCGAAGATTGCGCAGGATGGCTTAAAACCGGCCAATTGCCCTAAGGAACGACAGCGGATATTTTGCCGTTTTTCAAGTTTGGCCAAATTCCTTTCAGAACGGCTCTGTTCCTGAACCAAGAGCCTTGAGTTTGGCTTCGGCCCACCCATAAAAAGAGTCCGTTATACACACGAAAGCGGACATTAAATTCAAGGGGTCAAAGAGTCCGCTTATAGCCAAAAGCGGACATCAGTCGAGACTATTTTAAGCCGATTGGCCCGTGAGCAAGCAGTTTTATGTTTTTGCCAATAGGTTTCAAAGAGCCGTTTTTCAATAACTTTGAATTATTGGTCATCGTACGAAAATAATTGACAATAAAAGCGCGGACGGCTGAAGTTCTGCTAACGTCACTAGTTAACTCCGCATCTATCAATGTACAAATTTGACTTAAAGTTACGTTTTCACGTTCACATATTTCTTCCAATGCGGGCCAGATTGAACTTTCGAGACTAATGCTTGTCCGGCGGCTGTCGATGAAAATGCTTTTTCTAATATATTCACTCATTAACTTTGAACTTGGTCCCTAAATGTCGTGTTGATAGTCAACTAGTTGATCTTTGCCAGCGCCTTAACCAATAGAAAAATTTGCTTCCGAACATGCTCGTCTTTAATGCGAATATAATCATGCGTCACACGCGTGGTATCTTTGTTCGACATAGGGTCTTCTTTAAAATCATTGCCTAAGGAAGTAGTGTCTATACCCATAATCTCATCGACACCTTCAAAGAAGTACGCGACTTCAACGCCGAGCGCTTTGGAGAATTTGTACAGATTTCCAGCACCTATCCGGTTCATGCCGTTTTCGTATTTCTGTATCTGCTGGAACGTGACGCCGGTAACTTGACCAAGTTTGGTCTGGCTTATGCGAAATCCAAGCCTACGGACTTTCAAGCGAGTACCAACGTAAACGTCAATCGGTTCTGGACCATCTTCCAGTGTCGTCCGCCGTCTTTTACCCATCAGCATTCGGTCTACTCCTTAATTCTCAAAGATGATGGAATTTACCCGACAACACTCAGGCCGGCAATCGAATACGATAATATTTATGTATGTCCGCTTAGGGTCATAAGCGGACGCTTTTGCCCAATACGGTTTATGTCCGCTATTGAGGAGAGAGAAGACATATGAAAACTCTTTCCAATTCTCGAAAAGTAAGCCACGACTGGCTGATGGTCGCCGCCAATGTGGATGCTGTCGCCAATCCAAGATTTCGGCTCGTGAAAAGCCGTCAGATTTTAGAATTATTCCATTGCCGAATATGGTTTTATGACCTTTAATCGTTCGTAGGCAGAACAATATTACAAATCAGTTTTGGGAATTGGCATTATGATCTTCTTTTCGCGAAAAAACAGACCCTTCGAGCTTGGCCCGTATCCTCTTGAGCGCCTGGCACATGATCCATCAATTATTGCCCGCGAAGCGGCGGCGCCCAAATCTGCCCGCCCAGCACCCCGTGACATCCCAAACGCCAATACGTTTTCCAAAGCGCTCGAAAAATATCACGTGATGTACCGCCAACTTGGTGTGGTCGATCCACTGCCTAACAAAGCACCGGTGCCGGACGATTTGGCGCTGCGGACAAAAGATGTCAAAGGCGCGGCTTACTTCCTGGATGCGGCTCAAGTTGGCATCTGCGAGATGAACGACAACGCTTGGTATGACGGGTCTACAGCTCTGCCGCATAAATACGCAATGGTCATTATGGTGAGCCATGGCCGGACGCCGGAGGCCGATAATCTTGCGCATGATTGGGCCAAAGGTCATGAAAACGCGACGGCGGAGATGCGTGCCTTTGAGATCGCCGTTGCTGTGGCAGAACACATTCAGTATATGGGCTACAATGCCAAGGCCCATGATCATCAAACTGGTGATGTGGATGTTAATCGTCTTTCAGTACTGGCCGGGCTCACTATCCGTGATGGAGAAGGGCTGACCAATCCTTATCTTGGCAATGAATATGCCATTGCGGCGGTGACGACAGAGTATCCAATCAATGTCGATGAACCATTGGCAGCGTCAGCTAAAAATGGCAAAGGGCTAGCCTACTGGTTGGGCATTGGCGGCGGTGTGCCGGGAATTGAATATGGCAGGCGAGCGAAACGGGCGACCCATTTAAGCGCCTATCCGATGGAGCAGGTTGATCGTGTCGAGCGACCGACCACTCTTATTATTGACGACGAAGTACCTCAAGTTCCCAAGCGTGCTGAATTTTTTTCACGATCTGAGTTTGGCGACCTCGGAGAAAAATCTAGGGTTGAGCGGGGCCGTTTTGCTTTTAAACATCCGTTTGCGCAAGCAATGGTAAGCTTGATCAAACGTATGGTGCCGGAACAAGACGGTGAAGTCATCGGCACACCTGATGCTAAATATAGCGATCCGGCGGAAAATGCAAAAGCGCTTAAATCACTTTCTTATATGCTTGGCTCAGAAATCACCGGCATTTGTGAAATACCGCGCTATGCCTGGTATTCACACCGCAAAGACGGCTCAGAAATTCCCTACAACCACAAATATGCTGTCGTCATGCTGATCGACCAAGGCTATGAGACCATGGAAGGGGCATCTGGCGACGATTATATTTCGGGTGCGCAGTCGATGCGGGCGTATATGCGAGGCGCTGAGATTGCCGGCGTGATGGCCGAACATTTGCGCAACAATGGCTTTCCATCAAGGCCTCAGACCAATGCAGATTCAGACGTTATCCACACCTCACTCGTGATGTGGGCGGGACTGGGAGAGTTATCGCGGATTGGCGAAGTCGTCCTCAATCCTTTTATTGGTCCGCGCCTCAAGACAGTCGTCATGACAACAGACATGCCGCTTGAAGTCGATAAACCGATTGATTTCGGCCTGCAGAATTTCTGCTCGAACTGCTTGAAGTGCGCCCGCGAATGTCCGTGCGACGCGATTTCCTGGGGCGATAAGGTGATGTTTAATGGCTATGAGATGTGGAAGCCGGACGTCGAGCGCTGCACCC
The DNA here is from genome assembly GCA_913054205.1 of uncultured Rhodospirillaceae bacterium. Taxonomy (GTDB): domain Bacteria; phylum Pseudomonadota; class Alphaproteobacteria; order Rhodospirillales; family UBA2165; genus TMED23. Next base: position 464 of record CAJXJM010000315.1, on the reverse strand, counting down.
GCTACCGGCTCACCAATCCCAAAGGTCTGGCTTGCGGGCGGTGCATGAAAACCTGTCCGCTCAACAAAGTTGTGACGTGGGAAGGACCGCTGATGACCCGGGTTGCCTCCTGGTTCGGCGTAAATGTCCGCTTCATGAAGCCAATTCTGGTACCAATTGCGGTTTGGGCCGATGATTGGCTCGGCCATGGCATCCGCAATCCACTTAAAAAATGGTGGCTCGATTTGGAGATCGTTGATGGCCATGCGATTGAACCTCGGAAAGGTGTGAACGAGCGCGATCTTGATCTTGATCACAAGATTGATCCTGCCGAGCAGAAAATGGCTTATTATCACGCCAGCGATATGCCACCGCCAAACGCTTCAGAGCCTGTTGGTGTAGATCGAAAAGCCGCGCTGAAAGCGAAGGAACTTTTGGAAACACCCGCAGAGGCGCTTGCGCGGATTGCCGCAGGTGGTGCCAAA
>CAJXJM010000314.1 GCA_913054205.1 uncultured Rhodospirillaceae bacterium | reverse complement strand
CGGACGGCGAATTTCCTATGGCGCACGGGCGTTAAACGAAGGCGGCTTACAATGCCTGCCGAAGCTTCATTTTCCGGGCGGCGTTTTGGCCGGATGTGATGCCGGCACCCTCAACATGCCAAAAATCAAAGGCACACATACGGCGATGAAATCCGGCATGTTGGCGGCTGAAACTGCTTTTGCAGCTATATTAGACGGCCGCGCCAATGATGATTTGGCCGAATATGGACAAGCCTTCAAAAACTCCTGGGTGCAGGATGAACTTCAAAGCGCGCGCAATGTCAGGCCATCTTTTAAATGGGGTTTGTGGGGCGGCACTCTATATACCGGTATCGATCAGCTATTACTGCGCGGTAAAGCACCCTGGACACTCAAACATCATGGTGCCGATCACGAACAACTTAAGAAGGCCAGCGCCTGTACGCCGATTGATTACCCAAAACCTGATGGTGAGATCACTTTTGACAAACTCACCAGCGTTTCATTTTCTGCGACCAATCATGAAGAAGACCAACCTGTCCATTTGATTCTCAAAGATGACAGCGTGCCGGTAAACGTAAACTTGGCCGAGTATGATGGACCGGAGGTGCGGTTTTGCCCTGCCGGTGTCTATGAATTTGTCGAAGACGGCGATAGTCAGCGGATGCAGATCAATGCGCAGAACTGCGTCCATTGCAAAACCTGCGATATTAAAGACCCGACCCAGAATATAGTGTGGGTTACGCCTGAAGGCGGTGGAGGCCCGAATTATCCAAACATGTAAAAGTGAAGATTAAATCTCACTTTGTGGGGCCTCTGGGTTTGAGAAATCCACGAGAGAGGGTTAAACTATCGCCTCGCTTCAAAACGAAATGGGCTAAAGATAAGAAGGCGCTCAATGGATTGTTCAAAGACTAAATCGAGTTTCCCGTTCAAACGAATATTTTGGCTGATGCCGCTATTAATGGTGGGATTTATGGCCTCAGTCAGCGTTCAAGCAAAAGACACTGTGCCGCAGCTTGGGAAGTCTAAATTTGGCAATTATTTGGCCGGACGACACGCTCAGTTTACCTCCGATCCTCACTTCGCCATCGAATACTATAAATCGGCACTTAAACAATCTCCCAAAAATCATGACCTTCTGCGCCGTTTGGCGACGCTGTTAATTTCGGAAGGTAAAATTGAGCAAGCAAAGCCTCATGCGGAACGGCTGATCAAAGAATCATCCAAAAACACTAATTTATCTCGGCTTATTCTGGCACTAAGCGATATAAAAGCACAGAAATTCAAGGTCGCATCCGAAAAAATCAACAAACTTCCAGAAGGTGGCCTCAACACGTTCTCCCTGCCGATGCTTAAAGCCTGGTTACTCGCCGGCCAAAAGAAATACGATGACGCGCTCAAAATTCTCGATAAAAAAACCAGTAATAAAGATCTCGAAGCACTGTTTGGCATTCATGGGGCTTTAATTAGCGAGTTCGCCGGCCGCGACAAAGATGCAGAAACGCGCTACAAAAAGACCGCCAAATTGCGCAAGAATGCAAATTTAAGGCTGACTATCTTATTTGGTAATTTTTACGAAAGTACCGGCCAGCCCAAAAAAGCCAAGGCGATCTACGACCGCTATAAACGTCGCCGTCCGTCTACAACGATGTTGGACAGTGCATATCAACGTCTTAAAACCGGCAAAAAACCAAAGCCCAATAACGCAACGGCCCGAGATGGCGTGGCCGAAGCTTTGTTCAGCTTGGCTTTTGCCATCCAAAATCAAAATCCCTTTCAAACAGTGATTTTCTCTCGCCTTGCAATTTATCTGCGCCCCTCCTTTTCAATCGCAAAAATTCTGCTGGCAGAATCTCTCGACCGCAATGACCGTCTCGATGACGCCAATAAAGTTTATGTGTCTATCATCAATGATCCTGCATTTGCCTGGACCGCGCGACTTCGCATTGCCGCTAATTTGGACCGCTTGGGCGATACCGAAGATGCTATTCTTGAACTCAAAAGAATGTCGGCGGAAAACCCGACGCGGATCGATGCGCTAATACGAATGGGCGGCATATTGCAACGCCACAAACGCTACCGCGAATCGACCAAAGCTTATGCCGAGGCCAAAGCCAGACTGCCAAATCCTAAAAGACAGCATTGGGGGCTCTATTACTCCAATGGCATATCCCATGAGCGATTAAAAGAATGGCCAAAAGCCGAAAAAGATTTTCTCAAAGCTTTGGAATTGCGCCCCAATCATCCGAGCGTGCTGAACTATCTCGGCTATTCCTGGGTCGAGCAAGGACTGCATCTTGATCGCGCTCAAGACATGATCCGGAACGCTGTCAAACAGCGCCCGCAAGATGGCTATATCATCGATAGTTTGGGATGGGTTCTTTATCGCCTCGGCGATATGAAAGGCGCCGTCAAACAATTGGAGCGCGCCGTCGAACTCCGCCCCGAAGACCCGACGATCAATGACCATTTGGGCGATATTTACTGGGCGGTCGGACGTAAAAACGAAGCGACTTTCCAATGGAGCCGAGCCCTGACGCTAGAGCCCGAGAAAGATCAAATTCCCAAGATCAAACTAAAGCTTAAAGAAGGTCTGCCGAAAGACGCGAATAAGCGCAAAGGGATTTAACCGCTTTGCCGGGAAGCCCCTCCAATACCGTAACCGCTTTTGCGCCGGCTAAAATCAATCTCTATCTCCAAATTACCGGCCGCCGCGATGATGGCTATCACCGGCTCGATAGTTTGATTGTTTTTGCTGATATCGGTGATCAAATCTCAGCCACCTCGTCTGATCAGTTAAAACTGACAATTGAGGGACCCTTTGCTAAGGGGCTGTCTAGTGGTGACAATAATTTGGTGATCCGGGCGGCCAATATATTGGCTGAATTTGCCGGCATTGAGCCCCGGGCGAACATTACGCTCACCAAGAATTTGCCGGTAGCTTCAGGCATTGGCGGCGGCTCTGCAGATGCGGCGGCAACGCTCCATGCTCTGACCGAGCTTTGGCAGCTCACCCTTTCCAAGCAAGATCTATTGGCGCTGGCACAAAAATTAGGGGCGGATGTGCCGGTCTGTGTGCATGGAAAACCTTCCTTCATAAGCGGTATTGGCGAAATCATAACCCCTGCACCGGATTTGCCGGAGGCCTGGCTGATCTTGGTAAATCCCGGAATTGCCATCTCAACCCCAGAGGTTTTTGCTGGGCGGAATGGCGATTTTTCTAAAGTTTCGCCGTTTGCGACACCGCCTCCAGCCTACACCGAGTTTGCCGCATTATTGAATGAACGGCGAAACGATCTCACGGTATCTGCGATCGCGATTGCGCCTGAAATCCAAGAGGCATTATCCGCGCTCGACACTTCACCCGGCCAGAATCTTTGTCGAATGTGCGGCAGTGGCGCAACCTGCTTTGGTCTGTTTGAGGATGAAATCATGGCTCAGAAAGCAGCTGATGACATTCAAACGGCGCATCCCACTTGGTGGATCAGGGCCGCACGATTACGATCCTAATCGGCTAAAAAAATATTTGAGATTTTGACTTCGCTACGCTTGCGTCTTCAGGCGAAGTTGCGTAAATTGCGCGCCTCTCAAGAGACAAATTGATGGGGCGTAGCCAAGTGGCCTAAGGCACCGGCTTTTGATGCCGGCATTCGGAGGTTCGAATCCTCCCGCCCCAGCCAAATATCTAAAATATTCATTATTTTTCAAAAGGTTATTATAGTAATTTTATCGTACCCATTTTTGTACCCATTTTAATAATATTGTTTAGAACGCCTTTCAATTAATTCTGAGATCAGTGACAATTGGCCCAAATATTTTGAGGCATTCGATACTATAAACCACCGACTATTTCACCGTCCGACCATGCGCCCACTCGA
>CAJXJM010000313.1 GCA_913054205.1 uncultured Rhodospirillaceae bacterium | reverse complement strand
AGAACATCTTTCGAGTGTACGTGAAATAATGTCGGCGCTCATCGCGGCAACGGAGATTGGCCGGCCGCGCATGGAACCTGAATTGTCGATCAGCAAAGACACAACAGTATCCCGGAAATTAGATTCGTTTTCGACTTTGTAAGACAGCGGATGATGCGGATCGGTGACAACTCGTGAAAGCCGCCCCGCATCCAAAATGCCTTCTTCAAGATCGAATTCCCACCAGCGTTGCTGTTGCGCCATCAATTTCCGCTGCAAACGATTGGCGAGACGAGAAACGACGTCCTGCATGTGCGATAGTTGCTGGTCCAATTGAGCGCGCAGCCGTGTTAATTCTTCTGGCTCACATAAATCCTCGGCGGCGATGGTTTCGTCATGGACCATTGTGAAGGCTCGATAGGTCTCGACTTTGCCATCCGGAAAATCTGGACGTTGAGGCTGGCCACGCATTGAAGAAGAAGGGTCTTCTTCGGCATCTTCGCCGTCGGACATATCTTCCATGTCTTCTAAAGCGTCAGGGTCGAGGCCTTCAAAATCCATGTCTTCGCCCTCGCTGTCGTCTTGCTCGCCGTCTTGTTCGGCTTCGGCGCTATCGGGCTGATCCTGCTCATCGGTGTTGTCCTGATCGTCTTGTTCGCCTTGCTCACCTTCGCCGTCACCTTCTGATTCGGCTGGCAAATCAAGGTCTTCGAGAATATGACGAATTGTTTCGCCAAATTCCTCCTGATTGTGGAGGGAGTTTTTAAGATCGTTGATTTTTTTGCCAGCTTTGTCTTCGAGCCAGGATTTCCAGACCTCCATAAGCGGTTGGGCCGATTCAGGAGACGGCTGGCCTGTCAGTTTTTCACGTAACAGCATGCCAACCGCATCGGCGATATGCGCCTCTTCCCGGTCGGTGACGAGGTGGTAGCCTTTTTCTTTGCAGCGAGCTTCATGGAAATTGCCGAGATTTTTGGCGACGCCATCCAGAATACGGGTGCCGAGCGCCTCGACGCGGGCTTGTTCGGCAACGTCGAAAAGTTCAGCGCTATTGCCGCCCATCGGGCGTTGACGGTTATAGGTTTTGGCATCGTTGTAGCGAAGCCGAAGGGCTGCTGCATCGGCCTCGCCGCGCAATACATGCAAATCACTTTGACCGAAGGTGCGGGCAGGAGTCGGCAAACGCGCCTGACTGCCCTCTTCTGTTTGGGTCAAGCCATGGGCACCGGGTGCAAACGAGACCGTCACGTCATCCCGCGCCGCAACGGCTTTCACGGCAGCCTCGGTGACGCGTTTAATCAGGTCTTGGTTATCCTGGTTTCCCGACATTGGAGTTCCTTCAATCTCTAACGATTAAGAGAGTGTGACGTTTGCCGCAGATTCCGGCAGTTCTTCACCAAAGCAGCGCTGATAATACTCGGCAATGACAGGGCGTTCGACTTCGTCACATTTATTGAGGAAAGTCAGCCGGAAGGCAAAGCCCAAATCGCCAAAGATCTGGGTGTTTTCACCCCACATAATGACCGTTCTCGGCGACATCACTGTCGAAATATCTCCATTGATGAAACCCGAGCGCGTTAGGTCAGCCAGTTCGACCATTTTTTTGACGGTTTTTTGGCCTTCCTCCGTATTGTAGACCGGCACTTTCGCCAGGACGATTTCTTCCTCGGCTTCATGCGCGAGATAGTTCAGCGTGGTAACGATGTTCCAGCGGTCCATCTGACCCTGGTTGATCTGTTGCGTGCCGTGGTAAAGTCCGGTTGTGTCACCGAGGCCAACCGTATTTGAGGTCGAGAACAGCCGGAAATAATTATGCGGCTTGAGCACTTTACTTTGGTCGAGCAACGTCAATTTACCGTCAACTTCCAGCACCCGCTGGATGACAAACATCACATCGGGACGACCGGCATCATATTCGTCGAAGACCAAGGCAGCCGGATGTTGCAGACACCAAGGCAGAATTCCTTCTTTGAATACAGTGACTTGATGACCATCTTTCATCACAATCGCATCTTTGCCTATCAAATCGATACGGCTGATATGACTGTCTAAATTGACGCGGATACACGGCCAGTTGAGCCGTGAGGCGACCTGTTCAATATGAGTTGATTTACCGGTGCCGTGGTAACCTTGGATCATCACCCGGCGATTGTGGGCAAAGCCTGCCAGGATCGCCATTGTCGTATCGTGATCAAACCGGTAGGCGTCATCATGGATCGGTACATATTCGTTGCCTTCACTGAAGGCTGGGACTTCCATATCGGTATCAATGCCAAAAACCTGGCGCGCCGAAACGGTGATATCTGGGGCATCAAGCGGGAATACTCCCGCTTCTAATGAAGTGGTATCGCTCATCTTATTTTTTTTCCGATTTTAACTGTGATCAAAGTCCTAATGCCGGTCCGAAATTATTCGGGTGCTAGGCAATTCATAATCGTTTCGTAGGCCTCGTTGATCTGTTTGAACCTTTCTTCTGACTTCTTGTCACCGCCGGTAACATCAGGGTGGTAACGCTTAACCAGCAATTTATATCGTGTCTTGAGTTCCGCGATCGTCACGGATACCTCAAGATCTAATGTTGAGAGAGCTTTTCTCTCCTCCGCAGACAACGGCACCTTTGATGCTTTATTTGTAGAGCGTTTATAGGACGTCTCTTCGGTGAAAAAGCCAAAGGGATCGCTCAAATTTTCATAACCTGGTCCGAAATTATCGGGTCCAATATGGGCTTCTAAGGGGTCGTCAGCGGAAGTTCTACGACGCTCTCCAAGGGGCCATGTCGGTCTATTCCAAGTCATATCTGACCGAATAAGCTTATCAACTTGTTCATCAGACATGCCTTCATAATAGTTCCAAGACCTATTGTAAATGCGTACGTGCTCTAAACAAAACCAGCGATATTCACGAATTCGTTCCCGCGATTTCGGTGCGGGGTGCTCACCTTCCGAATCACAACTCGGCCAATCGCACATTTGAGTGCTCAATTCTGTCGCCCCATTGCCGAAGGGCGTAAATATATCGTCAGGATCGTAGGTCATAGCAGGCAATATGGTTGCATATTGAGAAGCTGACAAGCCTAGATCAAAATTAGAAACGCCCAAAAATCGCACTGTATTTTAGGAAATCCTGGAATTACCGCAAGTATTACCCTAGATATTAGAAAAATCGGAATTGACTCAGGACGAACGTCAAATAATATTCGGGCTATACCGAATTTTAGGCTATCCTAAATTTTGGAGCCTTGGTATATTAGAATTTGTTGAAAGTGGGAATTATTAGTAAATTTTTCTTGTAATTTGAGTACGGTGATACCACATTCATTACAATACCGAAATAAAGATTGCGTTTTGCAGTTAAGAATTTCCCAAAAGGGAATGTTTGGCACTTAGGGAACAGCCAAAGTAGACAGGTTAATCTAGCCATAAAGTTGAAAAAAATGACACATGAATATGTACGCAAGAATGTAACCATCCAGGGCCATCGCACCAGCATGAGCCTTGAAAAAGCAATTTGGTCTGGTCTCGAAGAAATTTGTGAGCGTGAGGAAGTAAGCTTCAATCAATTATGTTCTTTGATTGATCGCTCACGTGAAACCACCAGCCGGACATCTGCCGTTCGCACTTTCATCGTGAATTATTACCGCCATATTGCCGGTAAATATTCCGATAGCGTTGATCGCAAAGTAGGTGTTGAATTGGAAACCATCGCTATAAAAAACGATTAGCGATTCCTTCCTAAATCTATTTTAAGTCGTCTCCCTCGTAATAGTCCGGCCACATGCGCTGGACTATTGGACCGTCTGCGGCAAAGGCGTGGCAGGTATCCACTATGGCTGGTCGCTTTTCAGGCTTGTCGTCGTGAGTTTTACTCACGTGAATCTTCCTA
>CAJXJM010000312.1 GCA_913054205.1 uncultured Rhodospirillaceae bacterium | reverse complement strand
CACACGTCTAGGAACAGCTAAGGTGCTGCGCGATGATAATCTAAAGGACGGTGATAGCCTCATAGAACCTATCTATCCGTTGATTATAGGATAGATATTTAAATCCTTAAGTATTAGATAGTTATAGGATGTTTCTTAGAAACGACATCAATTTCCAATAGCATCTCAATGACACCGGCTAACTTGTTCAAATATATCATATTTGGGCCATCGCTCGGTGCATTGTCCGGGTCTTGGTGGGTTTCCATGAAAACACCCGCAACACCAACAGCAACAGCGGCTCTTGCCAGGACAGGAGCCATCTCCCGATCTCCACCTGAGGTTGAACCTTGGCCGCCCGGTTGCTGAACGGAATGGGTTGCATCGTAAATCACCGGATAGCCGGTTTGGGCCATGATCGGCAGTGATCGCATGTCGGATACAAGCGTGTTGTAGCCGAAACTGGCTCCTCTCTCACAGAGCATGATGTTTGTGTTGCCGGTGCTCTCAACTTTGGCGACAACGTTTGCCATATCCCAGGGTGCCAGAAATTGCCCCTTTTTAATATTGAGCGCTTTACCGGTATTTCCGGCAGCAATAAGTAGATCAGTTTGTCGACAAAGGAACGCCGGAATTTGCAGGACGTCGACAACCTCTCCAACGGCGGCGCAATCTTCTGCGGTATGGACATCCGTCACAACTGGCAGCCCTGTGGTTTCTTTGACCTCGGCGAAGATTGGCATTGCTTCACGAAGACCAATTCCGCGTTCACTGGCGACACTCGTACGATTGGCTTTGTCATAGGAAGACTTATAGATCATGCCAATATCGTATTTATCAGCTATTTCCTTCAGCGCTGACGCCATTTCGAGCGCATGCGCCCGGCTTTCCATGGCGCAGGGCCCGGCTAAGATCGTTATCTTGCGGTCATTGCCAATCGTATAGGGGCCAACGGTTACGGTTTTTGGGGAAGTCATAATGCACTATACCAATCGAGACTGATCAACCGCAGCACGGATAAAGTCCGTAAACAGCGGATGTGGCTCAAATGGGCGAGATTTGAGCTCTGGATGAAACTGCACGCCAATAAACCACGGATGAGCGGGAATTTCGACTATTTCCGGTAAAATTCCGTCAGGAGATTTGCCTGAGAAGATCATCCCCGCTTCGGCGAGCTTGCCTTCATAGCTCATATTGACTTCGTAGCGATGGCGATGGCGCTCACTAATATCAGTTTTGGCATAAATTTGCTTAACGCGGCTGTTATCACCGAGCGTGCAGGGATAAGCGCCGAGGCGCATGGTGCCGCCTTTGTCGCTCTCTTCATCTCGTTGCTCGACAGTGCCGTCTTTTTCCCATTCGGTCATCAAACCAACGACGGCTTCCTCGCAAGGCCCAAATTCTGTTGTACCTGCTTTTTCCAGCCCGGCAAGATTGCGCGCCGCCTCAACAACCGCCATCTGCATGCCAAAACAAATACCAAAATACGGCACATTGTGCTCGCGGGCGAATTTAGCCGCTTGAATTTTACCCTCGGCGCCGCGCTCTCCAAAGCCGCCCGGCACAAGAATACCGTGACAATCTTCGAGTTGATGAATGGTATCATCGGCTTCAAATATCTCAGATTCCAGCCATTTAAGGTTCACTTTGACATTGTTGGCGATACCGCCATGGGCCAATGCCTCAGCGAGTGATTTATACGCATCGAGGAGACCTGTGTATTTTCCAACAACCGCGATGGAGACTTCGCCTTCGGGAGCGGTGGCGCGCTGTACAACTTCCTGCCAATCATCCAATTTAGGTTCGGGAGCATCCAGACCAAAATGGCGGCATACTTCATCATCTAGGCCTTGCTCGTGATAGCTAATCGGAACCTGATAAATCGATTTAACGTCCAGCGCCGGAACAACAGATTCGACCCGAACATTACAGAACGATGCGATTTTGCGGCGCTCGGCTTCCGGAATTTCGCGGTCCGCCCGACACAGCAGTAAATCCGCCTGAATGCCGACGTTCAATAGCTCTTTGACCGAATGCTGAGTAGGCTTGGTTTTGAGCTCACCTGCCGCTGCGATATAGGGCAACAATGTTAAATGGATATACATCGTGTTTTCCCGGCCAAGCTCATTGCCGAGTTGCCGGATGGCTTCCAGGAATGGCAATCCTTCAATGTCACCCACCGTACCGCCGATCTCAACCAATACAAAGTCTTCATCATCCAGATCGGAAACGGTGAAGTTCTTAATCGCGTCTGTAATATGCGGGATCACCTGGATTGTCGCACCGAGATATTCTCCACGCCTTTCCTTGGCAATTACGTCGGAATAAATCCGACCTGTTGTCACATTGTCGCTTTGCTTGGCATCAACGCAGGTGAAGCGCTCGTAATGCCCGAGATCGAGATCGGTTTCCGCGCCATCATCGGTCACAAACACTTCGCCATGCTGATACGGGCTCATCGTGCCGGGATCGACATTAATGTAGGGGTCTAGTTTACGGATACGAACCTTAAAGCCGCGGGCTTGAAGGAGTGAAGCGAGGGCCGCCGAAGCCAAGCCTTTTCCTAAAGAGGAAACCACGCCGCCTGTAATAAATATAAATCGCGTCATGGACCGACAGTCTATACAAACAAATGAGAGGGTGAAAACAAAAGAGGCGACATTTCTGCCGCCTCTTTACAAATCTTTGATTTTAAAGGATTTTTTATCATTTACTCGGCGCGTTCGGAACCGATGGAACAGATGGCGTCGCCGGAACAGTGGTTTGATTCGCCGGTGGCGCTTTTTGATCCAAAATTGAGCCTTTTTCACGGCCCTGATCCGCCATAATTGCCAACGCCATGGAGGTCATGAAAAACCCGGTCGCAAGAATGCCTGTCGAGCGGGTCAACAAATTAGCTGTAGCACGACCGGTCATAAAACCACCCATGCCGCCACCAGCTGAGGATCCGCCGCCCATGCCACCAAGACCACCTTCACTTTGCTGGATCAACACCAAAAAAATCATGGAGAATGCCAATAACAAGTGAACAACGATAATTACCGTTTCCATTACCTAAATTCCGTTTCCGCTAATAATTGGCGCTTATATAGTCTGCAAACGCCCTAAATGCAAAGTGCAAATTCTAGATTTAGGCGCGTTCTATACGGTCTTAGCGCATTTGGCAAATCAGTTATTAATAATACGGATGAAATTGTAATATTCGAGGAGCTCTTTTTCAGATGTGTTCTTCCTACAATATAAATAACTCAAACCGTCTCGAAATCGTGCGCCTGGAGCCGATGTTTCGACGGCTGTAAATAATTGCTGAGCGAATAGACACTTATCAGATGGACTAGATTTGTCACCGGCAATAAGATACTTGAAATTGCCTCCAGTGTTGGAGCCTTCTTTAAGATCAACAAGAATATCTATATCTTTTATTCGGCGTTTTGCGCGCTTTAAAAGCCAGTCATCATCATTGAAGAGCTCAGTCACTCGTTCATTGTACATGGTGGTGGCAGTTTCTAAAAAAATTGATGTTGGACCAGAACTCAGTGAAGTATCGTTTTTAAATCGAATTTGTTCCTGAGGAATACCGTTGTCACGCAGACGCCTTTTCCAAGTGACAATTTCATGCTTTTCAGCACCAGTAAAAGAAACTCTACTGTCCGTTGGAGCTATAATTGATGCCTTGCCATGTGTGATTGGCTTTCCATCGGTATCTAATTTTTGCGATATCGCAGTGTCAGGTGTAAATAAGAAGAAAAATATTAATAAAAATGGGACTATCAAATACCTAAATGATCGAACGAATTGCATAATATATTATGCCCTTTTAGATTGTGAAATAAGTGGATACTACTATTACTGCTGGAGGGGTGTAAAGTAGATACGCGGGTCAAACCCGCGCATGACGGA
>CAJXJM010000311.1 GCA_913054205.1 uncultured Rhodospirillaceae bacterium | reverse complement strand
GGGATTGTGCGAGCGCGGCAGCCTGAAAGGGCATTGTTGCAGTCCATTGCGGCCAACTTCAATTAACGTGACAATGCCCGGAATTGAGAGCATTTGATTCCTATTGATCGACCTCGATATCCTATCCCGTCGGCCTGATGGAACACGATTGAGACCCGGATTGTGATGCTGAGGCTCATCGGCTCAGTTCAAGGCATTGCTTGGCGCAATAAATCTAGTGGGCGCTATTCTCAGCCGTTTCCGTCTGCCGGAAAGCCAGCACGTGCCAAGCCAGGAAGGAGATGGCAAACGCCGTCGCGCTCCAATGGATGAGCGGATCGGTAATGATGATCAACACTCCCAATAGTAGCCGGACCACAATTTCCCATATGGGTAGCCGGCGTTGGTCAAAGCCGATAACCGCGCTCGAGACGAGGTAAATCACGACGAGCAGACGCGACATAATAGATATAAACGGCAACCATTCAAATTGTGTGCCAGATTCTTCAACGATGAGAATGACCGGATAGAAGGCAAATACAAACGGCACCACGAATTTCACCAATCCGATGCGCATCGCGTAGACAGCCGTCAACATCGGCGGCCCGCCGGCGATTGACGCCGCCGCATAGGCCGCGATCGCCACCGGCGGTGTGATCGACGAGGCAACGCTGTAATAGAGCACAAAAAGATGAGCGACCAGCACCGATATACCCAGCTCGGTAATAGACGGACCCAAAATAAGGATCACCGTAAGATAGGCAGGCAATGTCGGAACACCCATGCTCAGCATAAGTGCTGCCACGGCGGCTATCATCAAGGTGAAGACGAGACTTGTACCCGCTGCTCCGCCAACCAGCAAAGTGAAATCATTTGGCAATCCGGTCGCCGCCAAAACGGCAACAATGATCCCGACGACGGCCACCGACATCAGAAGCTCGCTAAACTGCCGGCCGCCATTCGCGAGCGCGTTCAAAATAAGGATCGGTGTTTTCCTGACTTCCGGATTGAGAAAGCTCAGCGGAATTAGAACTGTCAGCGCGATATTGCCGGCGCCGGCCGGTGAAAATCCGTACAATAGGGCCACTACCACGGTCGCGATCGGAACGAACACCAGAATCAGATTGTAATAGTCTTGCCGGTGAACGACGAGGTCAGCGTCGGTTTCGGTATCGGATAAATCGGCAACCGCTTCAATGCCGAGCCGTCTCGATTCAAAAACAACGCTGGCGAACAGGCTGGCGTAATATGCCAAGGCCGGAATGAGCGCGGCAATAAGGATATGGACGTAGGGAATTTCGGTGAGATCGGCCATCACAAACGCTGCCGCGCCCATGACCGGCGGCATGATCTGACCCGCACTTGAAGCCGTCGCTTCAACACCGCCGGCAAATGCCCGATGAAATCCGCGCCGTATAATCATCGGTATCGTGATAACACCGGTGGCCAGCACATTGGTCACGGCGCCTCCCGACATGGTGCCAAACAAAGCCGACGAAACGATTGCCGCGTGGGCCGGGCCGCCGCGCAGCCGACGGGTCAAAAGGAACGCTATTTTAATCAGTGAGCGCGCACCGCCGGTGCGTTCAAGCATGGCGCCCAAGAGAACGAAGGGAAATGCAGTGAATATAAGGATGGCAGTGATGCCGCCGACAACGCCCTCGCCGAGATTAAACCACAGATCTTCGGCTGAGGCGCTCAATATATCGAAGGGCGCCGTCCTAAAAATACCCGGCCAATAGGGTCCGGTGAAATAATAAAACAGTATGACCATGCCGACGATCGCCAACGCCGCTCCCCAGACGCGCCAGCAAAGTGTGATGAACGCGGCCGACGCGGTGAGCGCTATCGCCGCATGGGAGCCGTCGAAAATGACCATAGAGTCTACCATTTCCAGCATATCGACGGAAAAACGCCACAAGGCAAATGTTAGCACGGTGAGAATCAAAAGATCGATGGCCAGACCGGTGTTTTTTAGGCTGGGCCGGGTCTTTGCCCATCCAACCGCAAAGGAAAATTTCAATGTAACGACGAGAACGGCTGCTCCGAGCATCAGCGGCCGGACGATTTCGGGCGCGAACGGACCCATCCTCGGAACAATCCAGTAGCTCGGATAGGAATTAATCAGTCCGACAAAGGCGACAACCAGGCTCACGAGATAAATCGAGTTTTGGCGCCAGTCCGCTTTTACACCAGCCTGCGTGCCGTTATTCATAATTATGAGTCCATTTGGAATTAACGATCAGGGCTGGCAAGACTAAACCAGCCAGCCCTGATCATCTATTTGTTAGCCCTTAAGGGAGAATACGGGCGGGAATTTTGATGCCGACTTCTTTATAGTACTTCACGGCACCGGGATGCAGCGGCACGTTAATACCAGCAAATGGCTTGGCCTTGTTTAGAGTCTTCAAAACAGCGGCGCTTTTATGAATTTCATCCACGTTTTCCCACGTCGCCTTGACCATTTTATAGATGAGATCATTATCCATGTTTTTGCGCACCAGGATAAAGCTGTTTGACGCAGTCGTTCGGGCATCGCCGCCGACTTGATTGTTGTAAGTGCCAGCCGGAATTGTGGTGTTTTCATTTATCAGCTGCTCGATCATGACTTTTTGCCATTTTTTGCTGTCGGCCCCTTTGCCGGCTCCGAGCGGGACAAACTTTTTCTTTGCCCCAATTTGGTTGATGACGGCGGAGCCAATGGCGGTTCCTCGCATGAACACATCAATCTGTCCGTCGAGCATGGCCTGCATGCCCTGTCCCCAAGGAAGCCTGATAACCTCAAAATCTTTTTTGGGTACAAGACCTGTCGCAACAGTCACTAAGGAACTGACTTGGGTGTAAAAACCACCAGCAGGGGGGCCCATAAAGACCCGTTTTCCCTTAATGTCGGCCAGAGTTTTGATGCCGGAATCCGCCCAGGCGATAATATGAATGGCGCTCGCCGGAAAACCGAATATCGCAGCCATTGAATTGTAGGCCTTGTTGGCTTTCTTTGGCAGTTTTTTATACATGCGTTTGCCGTTTTTTAGCCACGGCGTGATCTGGGAGACAAAATGGATCATTTCCAGATCATCCGTGCCAAATTTAAGCACCGACCGGGTTAAGGTTTGGCCGGTGTTAATTTGCAATGAAACGCCGATTTCTCTTGGAAAAATCTTTCCGAGAACGGTCAGCAATATAGCCGGCGATCCAGCCGGGCTGGTTGCATCAACCCGCAATATTTTGGATTGCGCATTCGCGCTCGAAGTCGCAACGCTCATGGCGAGAACAGCGACAAGACTAATTGATAAATTTCTAATTGAATTCATAACAATTCCTCCCAGTTATGATGATCTATGATTGTACTTTGGTCACGCTAGCAGCACTAGCAATTAAAAGCTAAATTATTTTAGCCCCACTGCGAAGAGGGGCGGTATCGTGCAGTCGATAAATATTAAATTCACCGATGAAGATAAGATTAGGTACTTTTACACCTATCTCGCCAATTCAAAATTGGCCGAGAGGTATAACTTAGGTTAATAGCCACTTTGGATTTTTTTGAGATAATACTTTTTAGGTTAACTCCAAAACCGGCTTTTCAACCTAAACTAACCACAAGCTCACATTTTCAGTATTGACGCTGGTTCTACAT
Organism: uncultured Rhodospirillaceae bacterium; assembly: GCA_913054205.1. Lineage (GTDB taxonomy): Bacteria > Pseudomonadota > Alphaproteobacteria > Rhodospirillales > UBA2165 > TMED23. Next base: position 269 of record CAJXJM010000311.1, on the reverse strand, counting down.
AAGATTGATTTAATGCATTTGCGACGGCTTCATTTGTTATTTGACCATCAAATATATTCAACCCATCACGAAGATGTGGATCATCGCTCAATGCCTGTTGCCAACCTTTACCGGCAATCGCCAATCCGAAAGGTGTCGTGACATTGTTGAGGGCATGTGTGGAGGTGCAGGGTACAGCGCCCGGCATATTTGCCACGCAATAGTGAACGACCCCATCGATCACATAAGTTGGGTCTTTATGCGTCGTTGCCTTTGACGTCTCAAAACAC
>CAJXJM010000310.1 GCA_913054205.1 uncultured Rhodospirillaceae bacterium | reverse complement strand
GGTGGTGAATGTGTGCCAAAGCGTCTCCAGGTGGTTGAAGATCTCGCCAAGGGTGAGAAAAAAGGGATTGATGTGGCCAAGCTCGCGGCGAAAGCCTCAGTGCGCGGGGCCAAGCCTTTGAACTTCAATCATTTCAAAATTCCGCTCATGGAAAATTTGGTTACGCGTGCAATTCGGGACTCGTAATTAAATTGGAAATATTTCGGTTAAGTAAAGATGCATGGGGCCAGGAAACTCTTAACGGGGTTTCCTGGGACCTTTTGAGCTGGTTTTTTGGTGCAGCGGTTTTATTTATTGTTGTCCATATTCTCTATAAATGGTTCTTTGCCCCCAAAGCAATAACCTCAGACAGCAACAGTGAGGACGGCACGCCCGTATCAAAAAAGTGACATCCCCAAATTCAGTTGAAGACAGTTCCAGCTCAACAGAAGATAGAATAATACGTCATAAGGGCCTGGACCGGGTCTATCATTGGACCATGGCGCTGTCGGTCTTTATTTTGATGGGCACCTCCTTTCTTCCAATCCTCGGGCTTAAATTCCCCTGGGTGACGGTGCACTGGGTTGCCGGTGTGGTGTTGAGCATCATTGTCGTCATCCACATTATTCGCGCATTATTTTGGCAAGACCGCACGGCTATGGGTATTGGTCTCGCGGATATAAAGCGGGCCATGCAATCGATTAAATGGGTGTTGCGATCCCGGACGTTGCCGCCGGATCTGCCTGGCAAATATCCGCTTTTGCAAAAATTATATCACCATGCAATTGCCGCTCTCATATTGGCGCTTATTGGTACCGGTGGTGTCATGCTCGCAAAGATTGACACTCCGTTTTGGCAAAGAAACCCCTATATGCTCTCAGCCGATAGTTGGGGCTGGATATACGTCGTCCATGATTTTGCTGCAATGGCGGTCGTATCGATGGTTTTAATTCATATCTATTTTGGCATTCGCCCTGAAAAGCTCTGGATTACACGGTCGATGCTCCTGGGTTGGATAACACGCTCCGACTATGCAAAACATCATGATCCTGATTTATGGGTCCAAGAAGATGATCAAACTTAAAATTAAAATGGAAACAAACTATGTCTGATGAACTTGCTGCCGACTTTAAAGACCGCATTGAAACAATCGAGGAAGCTTATGAATTTATGTTGGCTTATGCGGCGCAAGGATTAGAGCAAGAAGACCCTTCTGAGGGCGGTGGCATACGCGCCTTTTTGCCCAAATTGGCCGATGCCTTGGCGGGGCTGCACGACGTGGCGGCGAAGCGCGTGGCAACCGTTGAAAGCATTGGAAAGGACTGGGAAGATTTTTTGGCCATTTTAAAAGAGGATGCCGAAAAGGCGCGCGCATTGGTTTTGTTTACGATGTCGCAACCATCTGTCGGATCAGAACTGATTGATAATCTCAATGCAACAAATCATATCCGCACGATCCTAACCGATGTTTTTCTCCTAGATTCAGCTTTTGCGGCACATGGCTAAAGCTCGGCCATTCTTTGTTAAACTCGTCCTCGGCAATCGAAAAGAGTGTATAATGTTGCTGAGAGATATCTGAGAAAACAGAATGACCTGCGGCTTTAATCGCTCACTAACGGCTTTTTTCGTTATCGGAATGGCGGTCCTTTTCTTGAAGGGCGACATTGTGTTCGCTGATGGCCGAGAGAAAATTCAACGACATAAAACTCATACGTCTTTTTCCCTGCGTGCCAAATCTCAAACGGGGCGATATTGGGTCACTCTCTTGGGTCTGACCGAGCAACCACCGTTTAATAAAATGCATCATTGGCATGTAAAACTTGTTAGCCAAAACGGGCGAGCTATTTCTAAAGCCACAATCAAGGTGGCGGCAAATATGGTGGACCAAACGCACACTTTACCCACTTCCCCTCGTATCACAAACGCATCGGTTCCCGGCGAATATATTATTGAAGGCGTGAAGTTTGATCGCCAAGGAGATTGGCGGCTTACTCTTTCGATTAGGTCAAAATATGGTACGGACGACGTCTCGTTTAAGCTCCCTGTCGGGACGGTTGTGTGGGCAGATTTGAACGATGGCTGGACGGAGGATGAGCTTAAAATTCTCAAATCCCTGTGGATCGGCTCACTACCCAAGCCGCCGCATGACCCAACCAACGCAGTTGCTGACAACAAAGCGGCAGCGAACTTTGGCCATCATTTGTTTTTTGACTCACGCCTAAGCAAAGATGGATCAGTTGCTTGCGCCAATTGTCATATCCCCGATCTGGCTTTTACCGATGGCCGCAAAATGGTGGTTGGCCTTGGCCAGACCAAACGCAATGCACCGACCATAATTGGCGTTACATATAGCCCTTGGCTGTTCTGGGACGGGCGTAAGGATAGTCTATGGTCACAAGCCCTCGGGCCGCTGGAACACCCGCTGGAACACGGTACTACTCGCAAAGATGTCGTCAAAGTTATTTTAAAAGATCCGAGTTACCGCCAGAGATACCAAACTTTGTTTGGAGGCTTACCAAATTTGGCTGACCCGGCTGAAATCAATCGTGCTTTTATCAATTTGGGTAAAGTGATCGCCGCTTATGAGCGTCAAATTCTGCCTGCCCCGACAAAGTTCGATAGATATGTAAAAGCGCTCTTATCCAAAAAGAAGCCTGCGCCGGAAGATCAGTTCAGCCTAAACGAAATTGCCGGTCTCAAGGTCTTTATTTCCGACAATCAAGGTCAATGCATTCGATGTCATAATGGCCCCTTGATGACCGATCATAGTTTCCACAATATTGGCTCGCACATTGTCGGTGACAACGCTGGAGAAATGGGGCGCTCAGCCGGACTTAAACTCGCGCAGGCGGATACGACAAATTGCCACAGCAAATTTTCCGATGATTCAAAAGCCGCCTGTGCCGAGCTTAATTTTGCTAAACACAATGCCCCCGAAACAGTGGGTGCTTTTAAAACGCCAACGCTGCGTTATGTGTCTCGGACCGCGCCGTATATGCATGCCGGCCAGTTTCAAAATTTGGAAGATGTAATTTGGCAATATAGGGATGTGCCGCCCGCAACCGTCGGTCAATCTGAATTGCAAAACCTTATCATGACCGATTCCCAATTTCGCCAAATTGAAGATTTCCTCAGAACCCTCGATGGTCCCATTCATGCCCCGCAAGAATACTTACATCCACCCGATTAGCGACATTTTTACCAATTAAACAGAATGAACGTCCGCTTTTGGTTGCCGCCTCAACCGGTCGACGCAACACATGCTCTAAATCTCTCTGCTGGCGTTTTAACTCTAGTGTCTTGCGAGGCCGTTCATTTAGCTGCATTCGGCTACCACGAGGTCGATCCATCCCGATCAGGCAAAAAAAAGGGGCGGATTTAATGCCGCCCCTTAGTTTTATTTAATTAGAATTTTAACATTTTTTTGCTGGATGGCTATCGATCATACGGACATCGCTGTTATGGACTTCCATGATGTAAGCAGGCAGTTCCGCATCACCATGTTTGTCAAAGCAGATGTTGCCGGTAACACCCTTAAATCTAATGGTTTTTAAAACGTCACGGATCGCTGTCCGCTCGGCCTTTAGTTTTTTAGGATCACCGGTAACTCCGGCCTTCTCCATGGCGGCTTTCAAAAGATAGACTATGTCATAGGCCGAAGCGTCGACATGGTGCGGATTGGTTTTGGAAATGCCGCGCTTCTTGTTCAAGGCATTGAATTTTTTGGTAAAGGATTTCGTCCGGGCATCCCGGTCCTTCCAGAACCAAGCAGCGTAGAGCGTGCCTTCGCCATCTTTGCCTAATTTGCCAGCCAAATCCGGATCGGCAGAAAGGCCCGAACCGATCAAGCGACCTTTATGGCCTTGTCGGCGCAGTTCTTTAGCTGTCTTAACCGTCGCTTCG
>CAJXJM010000309.1 GCA_913054205.1 uncultured Rhodospirillaceae bacterium | reverse complement strand
GCACGAGACTCGGGACAGTTCAGCAAAAATGCCACCATACAAAAGAAGTTCTGCCTGACGCATTGGCTCTCGCCACTTCTTAGCTAGGTGCTCGTCAGACCCTAGTTCAATCAACTCAACCCGCACGCCATCAGGCCCATCAAAAAACACTTGGCGTGCGGCGCGAGATTCCATTTCATTTTCAGAATATTCAATGTCGTGGCTTTTAAGGCGCGCGACTGCTTCATCAAAATTTGAGATATGCAGAGCAAAATGAGCGATGCCGTAGACGCCGCTCACCGGAGCATCTCGCACGACTTTGGGCTGAAAGATGTGAAGCACCGGATTCTCACCCGCATACATCCATTGCAGACGCCCACTCGAAGACGGTGTAGGTCCAGCTTTTAGGCCAACAACGTCGGTGTAAAATTTAAGAGTGCTATCGAGGTCCGCGGTCGCCAATGCAACGTGATGCATATGAATGACATCAGACATGACGCCGCCTAGTTTCCCGGATAGGGACAGCCGTTTTTACCACAGGAGGTCGCGCCCTTTGCCGCAACAAAATCGCCACAAGTTGCGCATTTAACCATATCGACGGCGTCCGGCATGACCGTGTCTGTATCATCACCTGGCTTCTCAGGTTTCGACATTCCTTGAGCACGACTGAAAAACTTAAAGCCATACCAGATCGCTGCAATGATAAGCGCGAGTACGATTAATTTGGGTAAACTAAATCCAAGCATGGATTGGTTTTAGAGGGAGAAGCACAGCAAGGTCAACCATTTAGAGACCAAACTTATTCCACAAACCGCGTTCTTCAATGGCAACCAGAACATCTTCAACAATGGAGGATGTAGCACCTTGCGGCAAAGACCAGCTTTTTGTATTTGCGCCCAGTCCGAGCTTTTGTTTGAGCCAGCCTTGGCGCTGTTCGACCGGTCGGAACTGTACTTTATCGCCATAGCGTTCCCGCATCACCGAGGTTAATTCGCCAATACCGTCGATCAGACCAAGCTCAAGCGCGCGGCGACCGGTCCAAAACGCGCCGGTAAATAATTCTTCATCAGGCGCTTTTAATTTATCTTTGCGGCGATCTCTTACCATCTCTTTAAATGAATCAAAAACGTCGTGCTGCAATTCGAGCAGACGATCGACATCATCCGGATTTTCTCGCAAAAACGGATCGAGCGTTGATTTCATCTCGCCGGCAGTATGGACGCGGCGCTCGACACCGAGCTTTTTTATCGCGTTTTGAAATCCAAAACCTGCGGATATGACACCAATTGAGCCAATCACAGATGAATCATCTGCGTATATCTCATCCGCTGCACAGGCCAGCCAATACCCACCCGAAGCAGCAACATCTTCAGCAAAGGCAATAACCGGAACATCATACTCTTTCGCTAACGTGCGAATGCGTTGGCCGATCAAGGACGATTGCACAGGAGAGCCGCCCGGCGAATTAATCGCTAGCGCAACGGCTTTAAGATGCGGCATTTTGAAAGCGCTCTCCAAAACCGTCACCAATCCCGATGCAGATATTCCAGAACGTCCAGGACCTGAACGATCCGCGATTATGCCGGATAGACGCACAACAGCGACGACCGGCTTTGGATTACGAAATCCAGGGACCCGCCATTTTTCTAAGTGTTTTCTTATCATCAACCTAAAGTAGGTCGTCTGGTTCCTGCTCGCAAGGGTCGTTAAAGAACTAAAGCAGCCGCTTCCCGCAAAATAGAGTGAGCCTGCTCGGTATATTCGTCCTCCATCGTATGGAGAACCAGGCCATCGGCCTGTTTGCTTTTCCCCGCCACGCCTTTGCGGGCTTGTACGAGAACTCTCTTCGCCCCCTCGCCCTGGATTTTGGGCCATAGTGGAAAGACAGAAACCGCATCCTCTTTCGCTGCCATCAGGGATGTCAACTCAGCCAAGCGATCGAAGCGGTGGACGAATGTAACCGAGCCGCCCTCTTTGACATTCGAAAAACAAAACGACACCCAATCGGCGAGCGTCGCCTCACCCTCGACATTTGCCGCTGCCTTTAGAGGATCAGGAGATGGATTGCCGCTGCCTTTTTTGTGATGTGGCGGATTGGCCATCACGTGATCAAAAGAAATTGATCGGAAGGCCTCGTCCGGGCGCAGTAAATCCATAACCTCAAACTGAGTTTGGCTTTCCAGTCCGTTTTGCGCCGCGATATCTCTCGCCAATTCGATGAGCGGTTCTTGCACATCCACCCCCGTCACGTGAACACCTGAAATCCGAGTTGCGAGACAGAGCGCCGCTGCACCTGTACCGCATCCAACATCTAAAATCCGCTCTCCTTTTTGAACCGGCACGGAGGCTGCCAGTAATACAGGATCGATGGCTGCCCGGTATCCACCTTCAGCAGCGCACATCGCCACGCGCGCGCCCAACAAATGGTAGCTATTCTGGGTATTCATAAGCTCCGACATCGCCGTCTAACTCTGATTTGGCTTCTTCAAACAATCGCCTTGCCTCATCGAAGTCATCGTCGATCACCATCACGCGGCGGCGAATGGCATTTGCACTGCCTTCGAGGATGCTGGTATGGGAGTCAAAAACGATGATCTCGATATCGGCTTCGGCCAATACAGCCGACAGCCAGGATATCAAGACTGGATCATTTGTTCGAAGAAGTTCCTTCATTTTATTGTCACCCTTTTAACCGTCAATTTGGTCTTGTCTTGACCACAGGGGAGTTAGCCACCTATGCTCGCCTCATAAAAATCTTTTAACCAAAGGAAATCAAGCCCTTGGGAGTTGTTGTAAATATAGAGAGCGGTCCGGACCGGCAAAAGGCAGGTAAAAGTCCCTCCCTGGACCCGCTTGTCGATCTTACCGCCGACGATATTAAAGATGTAAATACGCTCATTGTTCATTCAATGGATAGCCCAGTTGCGCTCATTCCGCAATTGGCCGGTCATCTTGTTGCAGCCGGCGGTAAACGTTTGCGCCCGATGATGACTTTGGCCTCTGCCCGGATGTGCGGCTATGTCGGCGAACGCCACAAAGGTCTCGCCGCTTGCGTCGAGTTTATCCATACCGCGACTTTGCTGCATGATGATGTCGTTGATGAAAGTGCTTTGCGGCGAGGTTCTGCCTCGGCGAATGCTGTGTGGGGCAACCAAGCCAGCGTTCTGGTTGGTGACTTTCTGTTTTCGCGGGCGTTTGAACTGATGGTCGCGGATGGCTCGCTAGAAGTCCTCGCTGTCTTATCTAAAGCCTCATCGGTTATTGCCGAAGGGGAAGTTCTTCAATTCACCACGACAAATGATACCGAAACCGGCGAGACACAATATCTTGAAGTCATTCGCTCGAAGACGGCTCAGCTTTTTTCAGCGGCTTGCCGTATTGGTGCGCTGGTCGCCGACCGTCCAAAAGTCGAAGAAGACGCGCTTGAAACTTTTGGCATGAATATTGGCATCACTTTTCAGTTGATCGATGACATGCTGGATTATTCGGCCAAGCAGGCCGATCTCGGCAAAGCCGTCGGTGATGATTTTAAAGAGGGCAAAATCACCCTTCCTGTTATTTTGGCGTTCCGGCGCGGCGATGATGAAGAACGGGTGTTTTGGCGGCGGACGCTGGAAGACCTTGAGCAAAACGAAGATGATCTCGGACATGCCATTGAACTCATGATCAAACATGGTGCCTTAGAAGATACCGTCGAACGCGCCCGTCACTATGGTGCAATCGCCCGTGATGCAATGGGGATTTTCGAAGACGGACCAGAAAAAGCCGCCCTCATCGACGCCATCGATTTTTGCATTCACAGAGCCTATTAACAACGGGAAGTGGAGCAGCCTGGTAGCGCACGTCGTTCGGGACGACGGGGTCGGAGGTTCGAATCCTCTCTTCCCGACCATTTTTTCAAGGGTGCTAAACCGATAGAATAGTAATTTACTGCACAAACTCCGGA
>CAJXJM010000308.1 GCA_913054205.1 uncultured Rhodospirillaceae bacterium | reverse complement strand
TCCACGATTGTCGATGGTGATATCCGCCAAAGCGGCAATACCGGCGAAATGATTTTTAATTGTTTTGAGCAGATATCCTATCTCTCGACCGTGATGACCTTGGAGCCGGGCGATATTCTCGCAACCGGCACGCCCGCCGGTGTAGGTGCTCTCGCCGAACCTCAGAATTTTCTAAAAGTTGGTGAAACTGTGCGAATTGAGATTGAAAACATCGGCGCGATTGAGAATAAAGTTATCGACGAGCCGCTGTAAAATTTACCGGTTTAAAAAAACAGGAGAGACTACGTTATGACGACAGCCAGGCATCCAAGATCCCCTGAATTACAAGATACGCCAATTGATGAGATCGCACAAAAATATGTCAGAAGATTTGGCGATATCGAAGCTGACTGGGAAGCCTTTGAAGACGCTAAAATCGACGGTTTCCGTCGGGCGCAACATCGTTTTATCGGTGGCGGTGGGTCAGGAAAACATGATGATCCAGACGTTATCAAAGGCGGTGCCTTTACGCTCAGCATAATGTTCGTCAATCCCGGCGAAGGAAATGCCGCGCACACCCATGAAGTTGAGGAAGTGTTTTTTGTCCTCAAAGGGCATTTGAAGGTTTTTTTCGAAGAGGACGGCACGGGGCGGCAAATTCACCGCACGCTTGGTCCTTGGGAATGCGTTTCCTGCCCACCCGGCGTTATCCACGGTTACATAAATGATAGTTTGGAGCCGGTTTATTTTCAGGTCATGCTCGGCAAGGGCCGGCCGGAAACAATGGGCTACGCCGATGATCAATTATTCGAGAATCGAGATGGACATCTCCATTCTACTGCTAGTTCCTGAGCATATCCCAAGGTGTCATGCCGTCGGGCAAGGGTGGGCGTTTGGTGATTTCCTTCACCGGCACACCGGCTTCAAATTTTTCGATCATTTCTTCCGGATCGAAAATAATACCCATAAAGTTTTCCTCATAGGCACCGCCATCAAAAAAATCGACGAGCTCCTGTTGAGTTTCGAAATTGTCGATCATCAGCTCCACTTTATTGTTGTCTGGGTCTTTGTGTGCATATTATTCCGCTGCCACCGTTTTATTTTCGGCACCACTTTCTAGCAGAGCGACCATTTCCTGTGTGTCGTAGACGTCGCCAAAAACTTGAAGGATGCTGGCGAGTGACGCGATATGTTCTTCATCTGTGGGCGCAGCATTGGCGTCCGAAATCATAATTGTTTTAAAATTGCGCATCATCGCATCGCGGGCCGAAGATTCTGAGCATACGTTTGTTAATGTACCCGTGATGACAACGGTATCCAAACCGTGATGCTCCAGTATTTCCGCCAAGTCAGATGCCCCTGGGAGAAAAGCACTATAACGATCTTTGAGAACAATCAGATCGTCGTCCTGAACCTCAAGTTCAGGCCAAAGGGTGTGGCCATCGCTGCCTTCGTTTAACACGCCGATCATACGGCCGGCGCGATCGGGATTGTTGACGCCGGTATAAAATACCGACCAATCAACGAGGCTGTCCTCGGACTGGGTCATTTGTACCCAGGCAACTCTGCCGCCACTGCTGCGAAAAGCCGCGGCAAGCGTGTTTATGTTGGGAACAATTTCGCGCGCAACTGGCACTTCGGCGGGCGAGCCTTCCTGCAAAAAAGCATTTTGCATATCGATCACCACCAAAACAGACTTTGTCGGTTCGATCTCTTCGAACAGGTGAAGTTTTCCGCGTCGACGTATCGCTCCATCAATCGCATATTGGGGTAAATCTGTTTTATGCATGTCTCATCCTCCGTATTGGCGAAGAGTATAGCAATATTTTAGGTTTGCGATCACTCAAATTTGACCAAAAGACAATAAGCGGTGATTTGCCATCGTGTCGCTGAAGTCCGACACTTAAGTCCACGAAGGTTCTTTTGGCACTTTTAGCGGTCATTGTCCCACTTACGGCGGTTGCGCAGGTGGCACCTGATCCTGCTTGGCTCAAAGAGTTTCCCGAGACTAATTTCAAGAAAACCTCAATAGATTTTGATGAAATTGTCACCGATGGCTCGAATAGTTTTCAGGTTCGCGCGTCAACAAGCCGAGACGGAGAGGGCGCTCAACAGGTTTGGTTTTTTTGAGGTTTTTGTAATGATCATAGGAAAGTTCATCCTGCAGGAAGGACTGATTTGGATCCACAATCATGTCTTCTTTAATGGCTGTCCGACCAAGCAGCATGCGGTACTGCAAATTCTCCCGATTGGAGAGCGTAACTTCAATCGGCCATTCGCGATCACCAATTATAACCGGTGTTTCAATCACATAGCGCAATTCGCTTTCGCCGTTGGAACTGGTTATTTCTCGGCGGTCTACAAGTTTGGCTGAGCAGAATATTTCAATGTCGGGACGATCTGGTACCGGATGAATTCCAAACCGCACGAATGGTTTTGCTTCGGAGCCAAAGGGCTCAATGGCAAATGCATGCAGCGCGGAGGTGCGCGCGCCGGTATCGATTTTGGCGATGATCGCCGGGACGCCGAGTTTTGGAAACGACGCCCATTCTTCCCATCCTAATGTATCTTGTGACATGTTTGATCCTGATAAATTTGGTAGTTTTTGATCGATCTTTGCTAATAATTTGTTAGACTCGCTCCAGAATTCACAGCATTTAACGGCAATTCAAGCGAAAAATAGTGCTGATTTAAGATTTTGGAGCGACAGGTGGATAAACCTCTGAAAATTAATATCGTTGGCGGTGGACCTGGGGGGCTCTATTTCTCGATTTTGATGAAGCTTGCCAACCCAGCCCATGACATCACGGTCTATGAACAAAACAGGTCAGATGACACATTTGGCTTTGGTGTGGTGTTTTCGGATGAAACGCTCGAAAACTTCATGGGGCAGGATGCCGTTACCTATCAGGAAATCAGAAATCAATTTGCCTATTGGAACGAGATCGAGGTTCGCTATCGCGGTGAGCGCATAAGATCGGGCGGCCACGGCTTTGCCGGTATGGCACGCATGACACTTCTGGAGATTTTCCAGAAACGCTGTGTCGAGTTGGGCGTGAAGATGAATTTCGAAACGGCGATAGATGATCTCAACCAAATTCGCGATGCAGATTTGGTGTTGGGTTCAGACGGCGTTAACAGCTTTGTCCGCGAAAGCCTCAAAGATCATTTCAAGCCCAATATTGATTTTCGCAAAACCAAATTTGTTTGGCTGGGGACGACGCAAAAATTTGATGCTTTTACTTTCATATTCAAAGAAAACGAACATGGTTGGTTCTACAATCACGCCTACCAATATGGCCAGGGCGTCGGGAAGGCGGGCTCAACTTGGATTTTGGAAACCCACGAAGATACTTGGAAAAAAGCTGGGCTCGATCAGGCGAGCGAAGAGGAAACCATAGCTTATTTCGAAAACTTATTTGCCGAGGAGCTTGATGGCCATCCGCTGATATCTAACAAATCGATATGGAGAAATTTCCCCGTCGTGACGGCGGAAAATTGGTCGCATGAAAACGTCGTATTGATTGGCGATGCTGTCCATACCGCGCAGTTTTCAATCGGTTCCGGCACCAAGATCGCGATGGAAGATGCAATTGCCTTATCGGATGCTTGTATCAACGAAGACAGCATTTCCTCGGCGATAAAAGCTTACGAAGAAAAACGCAAAGATGAGGTCGCGCGACTACAACGCACCGCCATGGTGAGCCTCGGATGGTATGAAAATGCCAGGCGCTATAACGAGCTTAGCCCGAAACAATTCGCGTTTAATTTCTTGAGCCGCAACAAAGCGGTGACCTACGAAAATTTGGGTTTGCGCGATCCGGCTTACGGTGCCGATGTCAATCAGTGGTTCTCAGAATTGGTGCGCGAGAAGCAAGGGTTTGAGCTGCCAACGAACAACCCGCCGCCGCCGATGTTCACCCCCTATCAGCTTGGCAAACTCACGTT
>CAJXJM010000307.1 GCA_913054205.1 uncultured Rhodospirillaceae bacterium | reverse complement strand
TTTACGGCGACTCCGGCATCGGCCAACATTATGGCAGATCCGCCCGTTGATAAAATTTCAACACCTTGATCAGCGAGATATTTCCCTAGATCGACGAGTCCGGTTTTGTCGGAAACAGATATGAGAGCCCTCTGAATAGGGGTGGAATTTGAATTAGTCATTAGGCGATGCTCCTACAAAACGACGACGTCACACGATGCTGGATATAGCAAACCGAACAAGCTTGAGCCAGAAAAATAATGCACTGGCAAAAAAGAATATAGAGGAGAAATTTAAGTGCTTTCTGACGGGCTATATTCCGGCACCAAACTGAATATAACGGCTTTTGCCGCGGCTTGATCATTGTTTTCAATTGCTAAAGAAAGAGTGTCAATTTCGGCTTGAACGTCGGATAAATCGTTCACTCTCGGGGATGCTAGAAGCACACCAGAATGGGAAGTTTCAACCAGTTCTTCGCTGCCGTGAAATATTTCCTCGAATAGCTTTTCGCCGGGTCTGACGCCCGTGAACTCGATTGCAACGTCTTCATCCGGCACCAGCCCTGCCAGCCGGATCATTTGCTTGGCGAGGTCTAGAATAAGAACCGGTTCACCCATATCCAGAACATATATTTTTCCAACTTGATCGCGGTTTTTGCTGCCAAGCGCAGAAGCAGCCAACACCAGTTCGACGGCTTCGCGGACTGTCATAAAATATCGTTTCATTTTCGGGTCTGTCACCGTGACTGGCCCGCCTTCCTTGATTTGTTTGCGAAAAAGCTCTACCACCGAGCCAGTGGAACCCAACACATTGCCAAAGCGCACCGTTACAAACCGGGTATCAATGCCGTCGTTGTTGTTTTTAAGATCAAGCGCCTGGCAATAACTTTCGGCAATTCGCTTTGAGGCTCCCATTATATTTGTCGGGTTGACGGCCTTGTCCGTTGAAATCTGAACAAATGTCGCTACCCCGGCCGCCTTCGATGCATTTGCGAGGTTCATTGTTCCCAGCACATTCGTTGTGAGACCTTCCAACAAATTTGCCTCAACCATCGGCACATGCTTGAGCGCAGCGGCATGAAAAACCAGTTCTGGTTTAGCTTGCTCGAAGATGCGGTCGATGCGACGGCGATCACGGACATCACCGATAAGGGCGAGGCGCGCGAGGTTGGGGTGGCGTTTAGAGAGCTCCAAATCGATGCTATAAAGATTAAATTCTGAGTTCTCGAGCAATGTTATCGACGCCGGCGATAAATCGGATATTTGGCGGACAAGTTCACTGCCTATGCTGCCACCAGCACCGGTTATCAACACGCGCTTGCCATGGATTAATTGATCCATGCTGTCGCGATCAAGTGGTGTCTGGGGACGACCAAGCAGATCTTCAACGTCAATTGGCCGAACATCAATTTCACTTCCGCCGACGCCCTGTTTGAAATCTGTCAGCGCCGGTAGGCGGGCGAGGGTCATGCCGTGGGCATCCGCGGTATCGAGTAGATTTCTAATCTCCAATCCTTCAATACGTTCAGAGGTAACAACAAGACGCTGCGGCGGTGGTCCGAGGCGGGATAAATCTTTTATCACTTCTGGTAAATCGTCGATCGTGCCCAGTATCTCAACACCGTGGATGTCTCGACCAACTCTAGCGGCAGTGCCGGAAACAATACCTGCAACCCGGTAATTGGCGTCATTTCTGGCCAGATCGCGGATGAACAATTCGGCGCTATCACCGGCACCGACCAAAAGCACAGGTATGCGTTGATGCAAGTTGCGGTCTAATTTAAAATCCAACCGACGGTCTTTGGACATCCGATAAATGAACCTCGGTCCTCCCAGGAGCGCTATCAGTACGAACCAATTAATAAAGGGCAGGGAGCGCGGTAAATCATCCAACCGAGTTGTTGCAAACATTAAAACTAGAAAAATCAACACGATCAGGCTGGAAGACTTTGTGATGTTGAACAAATCATTCAACGACGCATATCGCCACACACCTCGATACATTTTCATCGAGCGGAAGACAACAGCCGCCACAGCTGTGAAGACAGCAGTTGAAAGAAGTAGCTGGTCCATCGAATAAAATTCGATATCCGCGCCAATGCGCAAAAAGAGTGCAATAACAAAAGAGACCGATGCCATGAAGACATCGTGGATAAATGCTATGTTTGCGCGGTTATATATCTTGAGCACAGGTCTGATATTCGCTCTAAATTTAGCCAAGGCGATAATGGGTTAATCTTTGGGCGACAATAGCATATTCAAACAGTCAGACCAGCCATTTGGCTGTTTCACCCATCCCATCTTCCATTGAATGCGGCGGTTTCCAGCCCAGGCAGGATCGGATGTGAGAGGTATCAATCGTAAGCGATCCGATAAGCCGATTTACGGCGGCAGATTTGCCGGTTAGGACGCCAACTAACCTTAACAAGCCAACCGGCAGGCGGATCAATCGCGGGTTTTTGCCAAGCGCCGCTGCCATAGCTTCAATCAATGATGGCGTCGAAAGGGGTGTTTCATCACTGACTAAAAAAGTTTGGTTAGCGGCTTCTGAGCGCGTCGCTGCAATTGCAATAGCATCCGACAAATTGTCGACATAAATGAAACTACGTCTGTTTTGGATCGCCCCTAGTGGCAGGAGCGCGCTGCGATTAACCGCCTTCATGAGTGAGATGAAGTTACCTTTTACGCCCGGCCCATAAACCAAAGGCGGGCGCAGGACCACCACTTCCATAGATGTCGTTTTGGATATTTCCGTCAATGCCTGTTCGGCTTCCCATTTTGAGATGCCATAGGCGTCTTCGGGTTGAGGTGGATTAGTTTCGGTAAAGCCAGTCTCTGGGCTAACCTCGCCGTTAACCTTGACGGAGCTTAGAAATACAAAGCGTTTCACGCCGGCCTCTGCCGCTTGTTCGGCCAATCGTTTGGTGCCCGCAGTGTTAACGTTGCGAAATTCTGCGAGAGGGTCTGTAGCATGCTCTTTCATCACATGTACCCGCGCCGCCAAATGAACAACGATGTCTGCACCGGTGACAGCTTGCGTCCAATTGGTATCCGGCCCGACTTTCGGGATGTGGTAGAGCGGAACGCGTTCTGGCCCGGCACCCAAATCGGCTGTTCGCGTCGTGCCTGTCAGCATATGCCCGTCTTGGCGGAGTCGCTTACACAATGACGCGCCGACAAATCCTGTAATACCTGTGATTAGGAATTTGCTCATTAAAGGGCTTTCTCAAACACGGCGATCATTTCATTCGCTTGGACAGATCGGGAATGATCGGGTGCCGCCGCCAGTGCGTTGGCTGCAAATTGATCTTTTAGATTTGGGTCGTCACACAGATTTTTGACAGCGTCGGCCAAAGATTCGGGATTTTCCGGCGGCACCCAGAGACCGGCTTGATGACCATCAACTATTTCTCGCGCCTCGCCATCCGGAACGCTCAGCAATATCGGCAATCCCATCGCCATAGCCTCGAATATTTTTGAAGGGATGACTTCGGCAAAAGCAGGCGAGTCTTTCAAATGCACCAAAGCGACATCGCAAAGACTCCAGACGGCCGGCATTTTCTCTTTCGGCTGCATTGGTAAAAAAACAACATTGTTGAGCGATTTCTGCTCTGCTGTCGCAACTAACATTTCCCGCTCAGCGCCGGCGCCAGCTAATAAAAATCGAATATCATCTCTGTCTTGTAGTTTTTCCGCCGCGTCCAAGACATTGATAAGTCCATGGGCCATACCATGCGTGCCGACATAGCCGATTACAAATTTTCCTTGGAGGCGCCATTCCTCTGCAAGGCTGTCGTCACGTGGTTGTGGCGCATAGCGCGGCAGATCTACACCATTAAGCACGACATCGATTTTGTCCTCATTAATGCCACGGTTGATGAGATTTCGTTTATAGGCATGGGTGAGAGCCGCGACCCGGGTGGAGCGGCGATATAAGAACAGTTCAAACTTCTCGACTAGATTTAAAAGAACACC
>CAJXJM010000306.1 GCA_913054205.1 uncultured Rhodospirillaceae bacterium | reverse complement strand
AGACCGTAACCGCGGCACCGATCGCAGCTAAGACACCCATGACCATCCAGATGCCGGTGGTCTGTTCCCCTAATAGAGTTGGGAACACCCAGCCAAGCGCGAATAGGCCAGCCGGGATATAGGTAAGTACCGCGATCACACCTTCACGCGACAGCCACGAGGTTCGCCATTGGCTAAACGCCCGCCACGCACGTTCCGGATGACCTAGATGGAAGGTCGAAGACAGCAGGCCGAGAGTAATGAGGCCGAGCGACAGAATAAATCCGACTAACCCAAACCAACGATCGGTTGGCAGAAGCCCCATAGCATTGAAGATGCCCATAAGAGCAAGCAGGCCATAACCGGCACCGGAAGCTGTGGTGAAAAATATGACGGAGTATGCCGGGTGCATTTCTTTGGTCCTAATCCGACAAAACGTTGTCGAGCCAGCCTAAGAATCCGCCTTCAGGTGAGGCATCATCGAGAATGTCTTGTTTGGCGATTTCGCCGGGCTGCATTTGGCGCGTCCGAGGCGGCAGATATTTGTTGACCGGTTTGGTGCCTTGTTCGGGCATCAAATCATAGCCGCCGCGATCCGCCACCATCTTCGAGACATCTGAGTTTGGATCACCAAGATCACCAAAGTGGCGCGCATTGGCCGGGCAGGTCGAGACGCAGGCCGGCTGGCGGCTCTCTTCCGGTAAATTTTCATTATAAATTTTATCAATGCACAGCGTGCACTTTTTCATCACGCCTTCGGTTATGTCATATTCCCGCGCACCATAGGGGCAGGCCCAGGAACACAGCTTGCAGCCAATGCACATATCTTCATCAACCAGGACAATGCCGTCTTCCGTCCGCTTGTAAGAGGCACCGGTCGGACAGACGGTGACGCAAGGCGCATCTTCGCAATGCAGACAGGATTTAGGGAAGTAGACGGTTTGGCTGTTGCCCTCTTCTCGGTCGATCTCATAGGCATGAATGCGGTTAAACCAGACGCCGGTTGGGTCCGCGCCATAGGGGTCGGTATCGGTTAGTGGCGCATGGTAGCCAGAGGTATTCCACTCTTTGCAAATGACCGCGCAAGCGTGGCAACCGACGCAGATATCGAGATCAATAACCAGGCCGAGTTTGGTTTGGGTGCTTTCCGGGAGAGCGGTCACGATGCGCCGCCCTTTTTAACAACATAGCCCATCACACCGGGCCGGTCCGGCAGAGTTGGCGGCGGCTTTAAGGTATCAAAGTGAGGCTCGCTGATCGCATCGGTGGTTTGCTCTTCGGGCGGCGCTTTTTCGATTTTGACCCGAACATCAAACCACGCCGCCTGGCCGGTCACTGGATCGGAGTTGGAATATTTATAGCCGTGCTGGTTTTCAGGGAGAGAATCATCGATCAGATGATTGAGCAAAAAGCCTTCCGTGAACTCTTTGGAATCTTCGTCGAGGTTCCAGGCACCACTGCGTTTGCCGATCGCGTTCCAGGTCCACACAGTTTTTGAGTTCACACCGGTCATCACGGCGGCGCGGACTTTGATCCTGCCGTTGCGACTCGAGAGGTACACCCAATCTTCATCTTGAATATCGTGGCGTTTGGCGAGACTGGCCGGGATATAAAGTCGGTTGGTGCCATGGATTTGACGCAGCCAGGCATTCTGAGAACCCCAGGAATGATACATCGCCGCCGGGCGCTGAGTCAGCGCATGCAGCGGAAACTCATCTGCGTCAACGACAGCCTGATCAAACGGCTCATACCAAATCGGTAAGGGGTCAAAATGTTTCTCGATGCGCTCTTTATGTTCATCCGGCGGGACGTGGTCGCCGTGACCCTGACCAGCAAGTTTAAATTTTTGCTGTGGCTCGCTGTAGAGATTGAAGATAATGGGCGAGGCGTCTTTGATGAATCCCATACCAGCTGCATATTCGAGATAGGCTTTATTAGCGTGGCGGAAGTAGCTCGCTTCCTCAGGTATTTTGTCATACCAAAAGCAGCCGTTTTTAATATATTCGTCCAATTGATTGGGGTTTGGCTCGCCTTTGCCTTTCTCAATGCCGTCTTTGCCCCGGAAGCCCGCGAGGCTGCCAATGCCTGGTGCGCGCTCGTGATTGACGATGTAATCTTTGTAGCCGCCCGGATAGCGTTTGCGGCCACCTTCTTTAATAAGGCCCGGCAAACCAAGCCGACTGCCGAGATCAATCAACACATCCTGGAAGGGACGGACGTCTCTATCTGGCTCAACAACAGGATGACGGATGGCGTCTGCAACACCTTCAGCATCACTGATTGGGCGGTCGAGCGTCGACATGCAGTCCCAGCGCTCGAGATAGGTCGTGTCCGGCAATATCAAATCAGCATAGGGTACGGTCTCGGAATAAAACGCATCTGAATAAATGATGCGGGGGATTTTATATTCGCCGGTCTCTTCATCTTTGTCGGTCAACATGTCGATGGTGTCTGCCGTATTCATCGACGAGTTCCACGCCATGTTCGCCATATACATAAACAACAGCTCAATATTGTAAGGATCACCTTTCCAGGCGTTTGGAATGACAGAATGCATCATGCCGTGCGATGCCATCGGCGCATCCCAGGAAAACGCTTTGTCGATCCGCATTGGATCGCCATTGTCATCGAGCAATAAATCTTCGGGTCCTTGAACGAATCCCAGATGCGGTCCTGGCAAAGGTGTGTTGGGATTGATATCGCCAGGCTGGCCGGTTGGTTTGGGCAGCGAATTAAAACCTTTGGGGTAGGGCGCTTTATAACGTAATCCTCCCGGGCAATCGATGCTGCCCAATAGAATTTGCAATAAGTGTATTGCTCGGCAGGTATGAAAGCCATTTGAATGCGCCGAAATGCCGCGCATCGCATGCATCGCGACAGGACGACCGATCATCTTGTCATGTTTTTCGCCGCGCCAATCGGTCCAAGGTTGATCGATCGTGATCTCTTGCTCAAAAGCAACTTCAGCCAGCTCGGCGGCAATGCGGCGGATGGTATCGGCTTCAATACCTGTCTGGTAAGCGACAACGTCGGGATTGTACTGGCTGTCGAGATAACGCTCGGCGAGTAGTTCAAACACCGGCCGGGCTTTCTTGCCATCCGGCAGCTCAAACGTGCCTTTCATTTCGGGCTTCAGGGTTTTGTCTTTGAACGGCACGGCCATATTGCGCACCCGATCCCAGCACAGCTCGTTACCGTCTTCATCTCGAACAAAAAGCCCATGGTCGGCGGCGCCTGGATTCTCAATGACCAAATAGGGCGCGTTGGTATAACGGATCAGGTAATCAACATCGACTTTGCCGGCGCGGAGGAGTTCATGCATCAATGACATGACAAACAAGCCGTCGGTGCCGGGCGTGATGCCAAGCCATTCATCGGCGATAGCGGTGTAGCCGGTCTGCACCGGATTGACAGAAACGTACTTCGCACCCCGGCCTTTGAGTTTGCCGAGGCCCATCTTGATCGGATTGCTGTCGTGGTCTTCAGCGACGCCGAACATCAGAAAATATTTTGTGTTATCCCAATCAGGTTCTGAAAACTCCCAGAACGCACTGCCGAAAGTATAGATACCGCCGGTCGCCATATTGACCGAGCAAAAACCGCCATGGGCGGCATAGTTAGGCGTGCCGAATTGCTGCGCCCACCAACTCGTCAGTGCTTGGCTTTGATCACGGCCGGTAAAAAAGGCGAGGCGTTTGGGATCAGTTGCCCGCACCGAGGCAAGCCAAGATGTGGCAATATCGAGCGCTTCACCCCATTCGATCTCTTTGAACTCGCCGGAACCACGCTCGCCGATCCGGCGAAGCGGCTTCGACAGTCGCGCCGGTGAATAGTGCTGCATAATGCCGGCGGAGCCTTTGGCGCATAGGACACCTTTATTGACCGGGTGGTCTGGATTGCCTTCGATGTAGCGAATTTTGCCGTCCAGTAAATGCACTTTAATGCCGCAGCGACAGGCACACATGTAACACGTCGTCGTATCGACTTTGTCCGAAACAATGGGAGATTTATCTACC
>CAJXJM010000305.1 GCA_913054205.1 uncultured Rhodospirillaceae bacterium | reverse complement strand
GTGGCTGCCATTGGCAAGCGGGTTGGCTTGATCCAAAACACCGGCGGCATAGTCGATGACGGCTACACCGCGCGTGGCATTGTAGCCACCGCTTCGTTCCTTGTCGCCCTCTTCATCGATTACATCCGTGCCGTAGAGCGCATCATAAAGGCTCCCCCAGCGCGCATTGGCAGCGTTTAAGGCAAAACGCGCATTCGATGTTGGCACCACCAGTTGCGAGCCGGCGATGGTCGCTATCTCAGGATCCACATTACTTGTTGTGATTTCAAAATCCTCGCCTTCGGGGACAAGATAGCCAATATCGATCAATTCTTGTTTGTAGCCTTCCGCATCGTGGTCCAGGCTTTTGCGCTCCAAATGATAGGCATCTATTTTATCCTGCAAGTCGTCGCGTTTTGCCAGCAACGCCTTATTTTTAGGCAACAAATCGTTCAGCACATCTTCAAAAGCGGCCCAAAAGGCATCGGCTTCAACGCCGGTGCCCGGCGCAATTTTGTCTGCCACCAGATCTACCAAAACCGTGGCAACCTGCATGCCACCTATCTGAATTCTATTGGTCATGGTAAAAGTCCTCACCTGGTCTTAAAATTTAATTTTCGGCAGCTCTAAGCATATGCTCGATGTCATTCTGGGCGGCCTTGCGGCAAATATTTTGCCATTTCGCGTTCACCTTGGAAAACGATTTTTTGAATTTTAGCGACGGAACGTCAAATCTTTCCCGTTAGAGTTAATATAAACAAAACTAAGGTTAGGTTTCATGGTCTCAAAGGATGCATTCATCGCTGCCAATCGATTTGGATTAGGCCCGCTACCTCTCGAGTTGAGCGTCATCGATAAAAATCCCCGCGCCTGGCTAAAACGCCAAATTGTTGTCGAGCAAAAAACCCCTCCTCTTTTGCAAAATCTTCCCTCAGTAGCTGAAATCATGCGAATTTATGTTCGCAATCGCCAACAAGGAAATAGGGGCCAAGGAAATCGTCAGGGAAATTGCCAAGGGGAAAATCGCCAAGGGGAAAATCGCCAAGGGGAAAATCGCGGCTCGGGCATGAGTTTCAGGCAGCAGCAAGGACGAGACTACCGGAACAGCATTTATGCCCGAACACTCAACGTGCTCCAGTCATCTCAACCTTTTGCAGAACGCATGGTCAGTTTTTGGAGCAATCATTTTACGGTTTCCAACGCATCCCGAAAGATTATCGGCCCCATCGCTGTGGCGTATGAAACCGATACAATACGGCCACACATATTTGGCAATTTTGAAGATATGCTCCGTGCAGCAATTCACCACCCAACCATGCTGTTGTATTTGGGCAATCACATTTCAATGGGTCCTAATTCCAGTGGGGTACTCAATCCCAGGGGTGGTGGACGAGGCCGCGCAAGAGTGCGGGGGCTGAATGAAAATCTCGCGCGCGAAATTATGGAACTGCACACGCTTGGCGTAAATGGAGGCTATACACAAAAAGACGTAACCGAGTTCGCCAAAGTTATTACCGGCTGGTCTTTCGGCGGCAGAGGCGGCGGCCCGGAAGGTCCTCATGGCTTTAGATTTAAACGCTGGTACCATGAGCCTGGACCCAAAACCGTACTCGGCCATGTATTCGACGGGGGCGGTGAAGACGAAGGCATCGATGCACTTAAAATGATGGCACATCATCCCGCCACGGCAAAATTTATTGCGACAAAACTGGTGCGCCATTTTGTTTCCGACAAACCGCCAGCCTCGGCAATCGCCAAAATTGAACGAGTCTTTAATGAAAGCAAAGGCAATCTTGCCAAGGTCAGCGAGGCACTCATTGATCTCGAAGAAGCCTGGAAATCACCGTTCAGTAAAACCAAACAACCGTATGAGCTGGTACTTTCAACCTACCGCGCGCTGGACATTGGCGAGCCGAATAAAAATGATATTCTCAAGTCTCTTGGAGAACTTCATCAGTTTCCTTTTAAAGCTTCCTCACCGGCCGGGTGGTCTGATTTGAGCGAAGATTGGCTGACGCCAGAATCTCTAATGCGCAGGATCGAGTGGACACGTGCACTGGCTGCAAAGTTGCCGCGCAGCGTTAAAGCCGAAGAATTATTTGCCGACACCATTGGGTCTGTTGCCTCTAAACAAACGACGTTTTGGGTCAAAGCGGCGCCCTCGAGTGAAGAAGCCATCGCCCTCATTCTCGCCAGTCCAGAATTTCAACGGAGATAATGATCATGAACATAACAAGACGCGATCTTTTAAAAACGGTGGGCTCTGCAACATTCCTGGCGGCAGCAACACCCGGAATAACATTTGCTTCTGGTCCGACGGAAAAACGCTTTGTCACCATCATTTTACGGGGAGCTATGGATGCCTTAATGGCCGTGGCGCCCTATGCCGATCCCGACTACGCCCGTCTCCGTTCGCGTCTCGCAGTTGCCAAACCCGGCGAACAAGAGGGCGCGTTAGATCTCAATGGTCATTTTGGTCTGCATCCGAGTTTGTCAGCTCTTGAGCCGCTATATAAAAACGGAGAGCTGGCCATTCTCCATGCCGCCACGACCAATTACCGGGGGCGGTCCCACTTTGATGGCCAAAACGTGCTCGAAAACGGAACGGTCAAGCCATACGGAATCAACAGCGGCTGGCTCAATCGATCGCTCAGTTTATTGAATGTGGGAGATCGCCGTATCGGTCTTTCGATCGGTCATGCAATTCCCTTAATGATGCGCGGCGAAACCGACGTCCAGACTTGGGCTCCTTCCAATCTTCCAACCGCAAACAGCGATTTTTTGGACCGGCTGATGCAGGTTTACGAAGGCGATCCGATTTTTGAAAACGCGCTGCAACAAGCGTTGAAATCCGCCGAGATGACTTCCGGGGTAACCGACGGTATGGACAAGGTGCGCCCGGGCAACATACAGCTCAAATTACTAACTGAGGCAGCCGGTAAAATATTGGCTAAACCGAATGGCCCCCGCGTCGCCACCATAGAATCAGGTGGCTGGGACACCCATGCCGGCCAGAAGTTGGTGTTGGGCAAAAAGTTGACAGAATTAAACGACGGCCTTGCTGCCTTGCGGCAAAATCTTGGCGCCGTTTGGCGTGACACGGTTATCGTCGTCGTATCCGAATTTGGGCGCACCGTGGCCGAGAATGGCACGCGCGGCACCGATCACGGTACCGGCGGGCTAGCCTTTGTTCTTGGCGGCGCCGTGAAGGGCGGAAAATTTATCGGAAAATGGCCTGGCTTAGCTGAACGGCATCAGTTTCAAGGGCGCGACCTCGCACCAGTGAACGATTATCGCAGTTTGTTCAAGACAGTTATGCACGACCATCTTGGATTAAGCGAGAACCACCTTGAAGACACAATTTTTCCAGAAAGCCGCGACGCCAAAATGTTCAACGGCCTCATTCGAAAAAGCTAATCCTTAATTAAGTGACAGTCACTTAATTAATAAAGGCTAGGCGCCTCTTACCGTATCAATCACCGCCGGGGCATCAGCTGGGCAGGCATCGTCTCGCCAGGCGACGTGATCGTCAGGCCGCACTAACACAAGTTTTCGCGCATAAATTTTAGCGATATCTGCCTGGTCTATGTCTTCGACAACCAATGGCATGCCGCGGTGAGCCGCTGCTTCGACCAAAGCCTCCACCGACACCGAAGGATCAAACCTCAGCAGCGTAAAGCCGCGTCCGAACAAATCGAGGGTCGATTTTTTCTCCCCTTCACCGATCCAGGCATGCGGCGCCCGGTGGCCGGGCCGCGCCGTTTCGATATATTTCATAACATTAAATTCAGGTTCAGCCGTACCGTCCGGAACAATGATTGGAGAGCCTTCATAACGATAGCCGAGCACAATTCCATCGGTATCATATTCCCGGTCCATTTGGAGATCGTAGAGAATTTGGGTGAATGTCTTACGGAAGTCTTCCCCTTCCGGTGTATCTTCAGCGATTTCCGGTCCGACAGGGAGCTTGGCAAACTGAATAAAATTTCGGGCTCCTTCATCGGTAATCATTTGGGCTATCGGCCGG
>CAJXJM010000304.1 GCA_913054205.1 uncultured Rhodospirillaceae bacterium | reverse complement strand
GGTGCCACTTCACTGACAGCCGCTGCGCCTTCAGGACGGCTCTTGAAATAGGCGACTTCAACCACTTTCCAGATATAGATCACAGCGAGCAGAGAACTCGCCAAGATTAAAACAACGACCGGCCACCAGCCTTTTTCCAAGGCACCTAATATCAGATACCACTTGCTGACAAATCCAACTGTAAGAGGCACACCAATGAGGCTAAAACCCGCCAGCACAAAGGCCGCCATACTATAGGGCATGGCTTTGCCAAGTCCGGCCATATCGTCGATTTTGACAGATTTTATACGGAAGAAAACTGCGGCCAGAACCAGGAACAACGCGCTTTTAATCATCGCGTGATTGAACAAGTGCAAAATCGTTGCCGTCAGGCCTGTTGCCGTGACCATACTTATGCCGATGATCATGTAGCCGATCTGGGCGACACTCGAATACGCCAGCAAACGTTTGGCATTGGTTTGGTAGATCGCGACAGCCGACATCGAAAGAATGGCGATCAATCCGAGGATCAGCAAAAACTCATCGATCGGCAGCGCTGCAAATATTTTGGTTCCGAAAACCGTGAAGTAAATTCGGATCAAAACATAGACGGCGACTTTGGTTGCTGTTGCGGCGAGGAATGCCGTTACAACTGAAGGCGCGTAGGCATAGGCATTTGGTAGCCAGACATGAACCGGGAATAGGCCGAGCTTGAGTCCAACACCGACTGTGATGAAGCCGATCGCGACTAAAATCGTTTTGGTTTCGGCAACCTCTGGCAACCGTGCGGCGAGATCAGACATGTTGAGAGTGCCGGTCATCTGATACATCAGGCCGACGCCAATAATGTAGAAGGTTGCACCGACAGTTCCCAAGATTAAATAGCGGAGCGCTGCGGTCAGCGCATTGCGCTCAGCACCCAAGCTGATCAGCACGTAAGACGACAGTGAAGAAATCTCCAAGAACACAAACAAATTAAAGGCATCGCCAGTAATTGTAATGCCGAGCAATCCGGTAAAGGTCAGCAGATACATCGTGTAAAAGAGATAAATGCGATCTTTCGGAATTTCCAAATTAACGCTGTTTGGCGCAAAAACCATGGTAATCGAGCCGATGGCTGAGACGATGATGAGGACCCAGGCCGATAATAAATCTACTTTGTATTCAATGCCCCATGGCGCCGCCCAATTTCCCAGTAAATATGAGATTGGGCCATTGGCGATGACTTGTTCTAACAGCATGATTGAAATGCCGAAGGACAGCCACGATACGACGAGCGCAATGAACCAGGTGATGCCATTGCGCCGAAACAATACGCAAAGCGGTGCCGATATCAGTGGCAGCACGACCTGAAGGGCAGGTAAATGTGCCGAAAGCGTAGCTGACATTAGCTGTCGTTCCTTTCCTGCACAATAATCTCGTCTTCCTCAATGGTGCCGTAGGCATCTTTAATTCGAACGATCAAGGCGAGCCCCAAGGCGGTCGTCGCAACGCCGACAACAATCGCGGTCAGAATCAGGACATGGGGTAGGGGGTTGGAATAGTTTTTGATCGCCTCATCGAGGATTGGTGCTGCACCGCCATCGATCTTACTCATTGAAATGTAGAGCACGAAAACAGAGACCTGAAAGATGTTCAGCCCGACAATTTTTTTAACAAAATTGCCTTGAGAGATGACGATGTAAAAACCCGACATCATCAACACGACTACAATCCAATAATTTATGAGGCCCGGAAATTCCATGACTTAGAAATCCTGTCCGGCAAATACAAAGAAGACCGTAACCATTGTCGCCGCGACTGTTGTGCCGACACCAAATTCGACCAGGAAGATACCAAGATGTTGACCAGCTTGGGCGTTCTCCGCCAAAACGTTGTAATCAAGATAATTGCCGCCCAATAAAATTCCCGCAACGCCAACGCCGGCGTAGAGTAAAACGCCCGCACACAATAAAATGCGCGTCGCCGTTGCTGGAAGTACTTTGCGTGCGGCCTCGATGCCAAAGATCAGTCCATAGAGGATAAAGGCCGCGGCAAATATAACACCTGCCTGGAACCCGCCGCCCGGCCCAAAGTCACCATGGAACTGCACATAGAGCGCAAACAACAAAATATACGGGATCATAAATTTCGAGACGACGCGCAGGATGGAATGATTGTTCATACTTCTTCCTCCTGCTCATCTCTAGCAATTTTTGGCTGCTTACCAGGACGCCACCGATTGCGCCCGTGACCAAGTAGGACAAGCACGCCAATTGCAGCGGTGAAAATGACAACTGTTTCACCCAAGGTATCGTAGCCGCGATAGCTCGCCAAAATTGATGTAACAATATTTGGGATGCCAATTTCCTTGCCAGACTCTTCAATGAAGCGCTGGATGAGATGCAAATTAGCGGGCGCGTCTGCTGCGCCGTAAAGTGGCATATCTAACGTGCCATAGATCAGAACCGCACCGGTCACGATGACAATGGATTTTGGCAAAAGCGTGCTGCGCTCAGATTTCTTTTCATATTCGCTGGTGATCGCCAGCGTCGCCAGCATCAACAGAGTTGAAATACCAGCGCCGACAGAGGCTTCGGTAAACGCCACATCCACAGCCGTTAAAAGCACATAAAGCGAGGCCGCCAAGAGACTGAAAATGCCAGACAGTATGACAACTGAGAATAAATTGCGCAGGCGGATGATGGCAAAAGCCGTGCAGGCCATCAGCACCAAAATTGCGATGTCGAGAATATCTTCTATGGGTTCTCTCCTTCACTTTTGGCCAGGCCATCTTCGCGCCGGTCTTCATCAATCAGCGGCTTGAGGCCGCCAGCAATGGCGGCTTTTGCGAGAGCGTGGGTTGTTGTTGGGGAGGCGAAAAACATGAACAACAATATCAGAAGTAGCTTTATCGTGACGATGGTCCAGCCGGCTTGCAGTATCATGCCGCCGCACAACGCCCCTAATGCAAGCGTATCGCCAATACCAGCGGCGTGCATCCGTGTGTAGACATCAGGCAATCGTAAAATCCCAACAGCGCTGATGATTGAGAATGTGCCTCCGATGACAATGAGAATCCAGCTTAGGATATCAATGAACATTGTTACAGATCCCCCAAATTATCTTCTTCGTGGGGATGGCCCAAATGGCTAAAACGGAAAAATTTCATAATTGCGATTGTCGCGATGAAATTTATCAGCGCGTATACAAGCGCTATATCCAGAAATTCTGGCCGCTCAGTCAGAAACCCCATAATTGCAATGAGCAGTAAAGCTTTTGTGCCAAATAGGTTAACTGCCAAAATTCGATCGTAGATCGTTGGTCCGAGTATCGCGCGGATGAGTGTCAGCGCCATGGCAACGATGATGGCGGCGGAAGCGGCGATAAACATCAGCTATCTCCCTCCATCTGACAGGCGCGTCTGTCCATGCGTCCGGAAATTACTTCATCAGCCGCGCCTATTGTTAAGGCATGTACATCGACTGTGCCTTCATTGACGCCGACGGTGACCGTTCCGGGCGTTAGCGTAATTGAATTGGCATAGATGACTTGGCCAACTTCGGTTTTTTGGCTGGCTTCGGCGCGAAACATGATCGGACTGATTTCGAGGTCCGGCTTGATGATGATAAGGGCAACGTCAATGTTTGCCTTAATGATCTCCCAAATTAGCCACGGCCAATAGGTGATCCCCTTAGGACCAATGTGAATGGGAAAACCTTCGTGATCAACGACGTCCATACGATGGGCAATCCCCGCGACGAAGAGGCTGGATACGACACCAAGTGATAAGAGAAGAGGTTCATATATACCTGAAAGTAACAGCCAAAACGCAAACAGCGTTAATGCTAATCCCAGTTTTCGTAACACGCAGGCCCCACCAATTCACGACCGCCGGTTAGGTCGTTACTCCGTATGATTTAATTAATTTCCGGCGGTCCGAAATTTAGCGAGGTTTCACGCGTGCATCAAGGCAGTTCAATCGCATAATCTGATACGGGCCGTATTTCCTTGATCAAACCTTGTTTTTTGAGGAATTCAGCGAACCTTTTATAGC
>CAJXJM010000303.1 GCA_913054205.1 uncultured Rhodospirillaceae bacterium | reverse complement strand
TTTGCCGGCGGAATTTCCGAATTTGCTGGTCAATGGTGCTGGCGGTATCGCTGTTGGTATGGCGACCAATATACCGCCGCATAATCTGAACGAAGTCATCGATGCTTGCATTGCTGTGATTGAAAACTCGGATGTCACGATCGACGAGCTGATTGAAAAGCACATCCCAGCACCTGATTTCCCGACCGGCGGCATTATTTTGGGCCGCACAGGCGCGATCCAAGCGTTCCACACCGGGCGCGGTTCCATTCGGATGCGAGGGCGGACTCATATTGAACCTTTTGGTAAAGACCGCGAGGCCATCATCGTCACAGAAATTCCGTATCAGGTAAATAAATCACGCATGATTGAGATTATGGCCGAATGCGTACGGGATAAAAAAATCGAAGGTATTTCTGATCTCAGAGACGAATCTGATCGCCATGGTGTGCGTGTTGTTATTGAGATCAAACGAGATGCCATGGCCGAGGTCGTGCTCAATCAATTGTTCAGGTTCACCCCGTTGCAGACAAGCTTCGGTGCCAACATGCTTGCCCTTAACGGCGGCAAGCCCGAGCAGATGAACCTCAAGCAGATATTGGAGGCCTTCATTGATTTCCGCGAAGAAGTCATTACCCGGCGAACAGCCTATGAGCTACGCAAATCGCGTGACCGGGCGCATATCATGGCGGGCTTGGCCGTCGCCGTCGAAAATCTTGACGCGGTGATTGCCTTGATCCGCAGCGCTAAAGATGCCCAGGAGGCCAAAGAAAAATTGATGGCCAAAGCCTGGGATGCCGGCAATGTTGAGCCGCTCATCGTGCTGATTGATGATCCGGAGCATATGGTCATTGATGGCAAATACACACTCTCCGAAGAGCAGGCCAAAGCCATTCTTGAAATGCGCTTACAGCGTTTAACCGGATTAGAGCGCGACAAGATAGCCACTGATCTGAAAGAACTGTGCGCGAAGATCGAAGAATATTTGAAAATTCTTGGTTCTAAAGAGCTTTTGTTCGATATTTTGGTTTCTGAATTGCTCCGGATGAAAGAGCTGTTTGGCAATGATCGCCGGAGTACAATTGAAGACGCGGAATTTGAAGGTGATATTGAAGATCTGATCCAGCGCGAAGATATGGTCGTGACGGTGAGTGATAGCGGTTACATCAAACGTGTGCCGCTTTCGACCTATCGGGCTCAGAATCGCGGCGGCAAAGGGCGCGCTGGTATGAGCACGAAAGAAGAAGATTTTGTCAGCCAAGTATTTGTTGCAAATACCCATCAGCCGATGCTGTTCTTTTCGTCGACAGGTATTGTCTACAAAATAAAAGTCTACAAATTGCCGCAAGGTTCGCCGCAATCTAAAGGTAAGGCGTTGATCAATGTCTTGCCGTTGGATGAAGGTGAGACCATCACCACCGTGATGGCGCTGCCCGAAGATGAGGCCACCTGGGACGACTTATATGTCATGTTCGCCACCGCGTCAGGGGGTGTCAGGCGTAACAAACTGTCTGATTTCACCAATGTGAATGCTAATGGCAAGATTGCGATGAAGCTCGACGACAGCGATCATCTGGTTCGTGTTCGGGTGTTTGAAGAAGACCACAACGTCTTCTTAGCCACCCGAAAAGGTAAATGTATCCGCTTCCCGGTTACCGATGTGCGCGTCTTTGCCAGTCGTAACTCAACCGGTGTGCGCGGTATTCGTCTGGCCGAAGGTGATGAAGTGATTGCGATGTCGGGTCTTAAACATATCAAAGTCGAGGTCGCGGAGCGCGACGATTATCTCCGTTCGGTCAATGCCTCCCGTCGTTTGGTAGGCGGGGACTACACCGACCGCGATGAAGATAAAGCGCGCGACGAAGAATATGCTGCGCGGCTTCAGGAGCCTCTATTCCAGGAAATGGGCGCGGAAGAAGAATTTATTCTCACGGTCACTGAAGATGGCTTTGGAAAACGCTCGTCCGCCTATGGCTACCGCATTTCCAAGCGTGGCGGCAAGGGTATCGATAGCATGGACGTCAAACGCGGCAAAGAGCTGACCCAGGTGATCTCGACCATTCCGGTGATTGATACTGACCAGTTGGTCATGGTTTCGGATGGCGGCCAGCTTATTCGTCTGCCGGTAGACGGAATTAGCTTCACTGGCCGGTCGTCGCGCGGTGTGACGATGTTCAAGGTTGCAGAAGAGGAGCGTGTCGTTTCGGTCACCCGATTCCGCGATGTTGAAGGCGGCGATGAAGACGAAAGCGAGGAGGGTGGAGAGGCACCAGACTCTCCTGAAAATTTGGCCCTTGTCGCTGCGGAGAGTGCAGAAGAGGTTGAATCTAGCGAAGAACCAACAGATACTTCATCAGACGAAGAAGAATAGTTGGATTAAGCAATAAAGAGGTCGCCTATGCCCCGCACTGGTATTTATCCCGGTACATTTGATCCTGTGACCGACGGCCATATGGATATCATTGCCCGCGCAACGCGCGTCGTCGATCAATTGATCATCGGCGTCGCAATTAATGCCGGTAAAGGGCCTTTGTTTTCCCTCGAAGAGCGCGTCGCAATGGTCGAGCATGAGGTTGCCGCTTTGCCTGATGGAGCCGATGAACGCGTAACAGTACAGCCGTTTGAAGGGTTGCTGACGGATTTTGCGGTTTCCTGTAATGCTTCACTCATCGTACGAGGGTTACGCGCGGTGTCGGATTTTGAATATGAATTTCAAATGACTGGAATGAATGCGCGACTCAACCCCGATATTGAGACAATTTTCCTGACGGCCTCCGAAAAGCATCAATTTATTTCGTCGCGATTGGTCAAAGAAATCGTTAGTATGAGGGGAGATATAACCCATTTTGTGGCTTCTAACGTAAGAGAGAAGCTACTTGGAAAATTTTCTGGCAAATAGCGGTATTTTCTCGAGATAATAGCGAATTATAGTGTTGACCAAGCAGGTCCGCCTGCTTATGTTGCGCCGCTTAAACCGTTGTCACTTCCCTTAACGACAGCGTTTTGATTTCTGTCTATTACCTGAGATCAAATTTGGGGGCACATAGCTCAGTTGGTAGAGCTCTCGCCTTTTAAGCGAGCGGTCACAGGTTCGAATCCTGTTGTGCCTACCATTTTCTCACAGATTGATTATATAAAAATAGCGGCTAACTGCACGTTAGAACCAATTTAAATATTTGGTGCCTCTAAACTCGGGTGTATGTAGCAGGCATCAATGTCTAAATAGTTGATGCGGAGGACCCATTCTCTGAAATCGGAATCTGTTTTAAAATGGTTTTGATGGGTATTAAATCCACTCCGACCGGCAGAAAAGAATATCGTCTTTAATTCGTCCGGCAGATTCTTGAGGTTAGTGAGATAACCTTGAAAAAGCCAGTCTTTTATTAGTTAATCTCAGCGATGCTGCGATGGAAAAAGCTAATCTCAGGGGAGCAAACCTGAACGGTTCAAATCTAAGTAAAGCTAACCTTAGTGGTGCCAACTTAAAGGGGGCCAATCTCAAGGATGCTAACCTTAGCGGTGTACAATTTAAAAATGTTCAAAATCTCAATCAAACGCAATTGGATAGCGCGTGCCTCAGCGATCTATCCATTGGTCCAGAATTATTACCGGTTGGATTGAAACCGCCAAGTAAAAAATGTGGGTCGAATACGCGTGGAAAAGAATAATATCTAACTTGTTCTGCGCAAGCATGAAAGAAGGAGTCGTCGCCTGTCACGAGCCCCGTTTTACCATTATAGGTGAACCAAACCGGTTTCTGCGCTAAGATAGGTTCGTAATAAAAAAATCCGCTTGGATACAGGAGGATTGACCATGGAAATCACCACGGCCCGGCCGGAAATTGTTGGCCTCTTTGCTGGCAAAAGTGAATTGGAAGCTGCCGTCTCAGATCTTCTTTCGGCGGGGTTCGAGCGATCCGATTTGAGTCTGCTAAGCTCACATGATTCCCTAGATGTACTGGAAAGTGGTGGCTCGGCCTGGAAGGATAGCCTTACTGCCTTGGTGGGCGAATATAAGATCGGAAGAGCGTCGTGTAGGGAAAGAGTGTAG